>CANFPR010000036.1 GCA_947448975.1 Micrococcales bacterium
AAGGGCGACGCTGTGGTTGGCGCAATCCGCCAGCCTCGCGACGGCGAAGGTGTAGGACGTCAAAAGTTCAACGCCATCGTGCGCATCGACTCGGTAAACGGTCAGACCATCGAGCAGGCACAGTCACGTGTCGAGTTCGGCAAGCTAACCCCGCTATACCCACAGACCCGTCTACGCCTCGAGACCGAGCAGAACAAGCTCTCCACTCGAATCATCGACCTGGTATCGCCAATCGGTAAGGGCCAGCGCGGTCTTATCGTTTCGCCACCAAAGGCCGGTAAGACTCTCGTGCTTCAGGCAATCGCAAACGCGATCGCTCAGAACAACCCAGAGGTTCACCTCATGGTGGTCTTGGTCGACGAGCGCCCTGAAGAAGTAACCGACATGCAGCGCACCGTAAAGGGTGAGGTTATCGCCTCGACCTTCGACCGCCCTGCCGAAGACCACACCACCGTCGCAGAGCTCGCAATCGAGCGCGCTAAGCGTCTGGTTGAGCTTGGTCACGACGTGGTCGTTCTTCTTGACTCGATCACTCGCCTCGGCCGCGCCTACAACCTGAGCGCACCTGCATCGGGTCGTATTCTCTCGGGTGGTGTCGACTCGTCGGCTCTTTACCCACCAAAGCGCTTCTTTGGTGCTGCTCGTAACATCGAAGATGGCGGCTCGCTCACCATCCTTGCCACCGCTCTGGTTGAGACTGGCTCGAAGATGGACGAAGTTATCTTCGAAGAGTTCAAGGGAACCGGAAACATGGAGCTTCGCCTGTCGCGTTCACTCGCAGACAAGCGCATCTTCCCAGCTGTCGATGTCAACGCATCGGGTACTCGCCGCGAAGAAATGCTCATGGCTCCAGACGAGACCAAGATCATTTGGAAGCTTCGCCGTGCACTTGCCGGCCTAGAGCAGCAGCAGGCCCTCGAGTTGGTTCTAAACCGCCTCAAGGAAACCTCGAGCAACGTCGAGTTCTTGATGCAGGTTCAGAAGTCGATGCCAGTTCCGAGCGGTTCTGACGGAGAGTAAATGCTTGATTCAGTCCAGCCGCTGCTGGCTGAACACGCGGCTCTCCAAGAGCAACTCTCGGACTCTGCGGTTCACGCCAATCCAGCGCTAGCCAAGAAGCTCAATCGACGCTACGCCGAGCTGAGCGCAATCGTTGCCGCCTACAACGGCGTAAACGAACTGCGCGAAGACCTCGCGGCAGCTAAAGAGTTTGCCAAAGAAGACGAATCTTTCGCCGAGGAGGTTCCGGCTCTCGAAGAGAAGCTGGTTTCCAACACCGAAAAGCTTCGTCGACTTTTGATTCCTCGCGACCCAGATGACGGGCGCGACGTAATCATGGAAATCAAGGCTGGCGAAGGCGGGGCCGAATCGGCTCTCTTTGCTGCCGACCTTTTGCGCATGTACATTCAGTACGCCAACTCAAAGGGTTGGAAAACCGAAATTCTCGACAAAAACGAGAGTGACCTCGGCGGCTACAAAGACGTTCAGATTGCCATTAAGTCGAACACCACCGACCCGGCTCAAGGCGTTTGGGCGCACCTGAAGTATGAAGGTGGAGTGCACCGCGTTCAGCGCGTGCCGGTCACCGAAACTCAGGGACGCATTCACACCTCGGCTGCCGGCGTGCTCGTGTTTCCAGAAGTTGATGCTCCCGAAGAAGTCGAGATCAGCCAAAACGATCTTCGAATCGATGTTTACCGTTCTTCTGGCCCTGGCGGTCAGTCGGTAAACACCACCGACTCGGCAGTTCGCATCACCCACTTGCCAACCGGTATCACCGTTGCCATGCAGAACGAAAAGTCTCAGTTGCAAAACCGCGAAGCCGCCATGCGCGTTTTGCGCGCGCGCATCCTTGCTGCACAGCAGGAGGCGATCGAGGCCGAACTTAGCGCTGCCCGCAAGTCGCAGGTAAAGTCGGTCGACCGCTCAGAGCGAATTCGCACCTACAACTTTCCTGAAAACCGCATCGCCGACCACCGCACCGGTTACAAGTCTTACAACCTCGACCAGGTCATGGATGGCGCACTGGAGCCTGTGGTTCAATCGGCCATTCAAACCGACGAAGAAGCCCGCCTCGCCGCACTCAACGAGAAGTAAATGTCTCTTGGTGGCCTGCTAGACCAAGCAACCTCTCGTTTCGAGGTTGCCGGCATTGAATCTGCGCGAGTAGATGCCGAGTTGCTGGCCGGATTTGTTTTGGGTTACAGCCGAGGCGAACTGCAGTCTGCGCTCATCGCCGACACCGCCAATCCGACACCTGAACAGCTCGAAACTCTTGAATCTCTGTTCGCGCGCCGTGAAGCACGTGAACCGCTGCAGCACCTAACCGGCGAAGCGCACTTTCGAAACATCACCCTTAAAGTTGGCAAGGGCGTTTTTGTGCCTCGGCCCGAAACCGAGTGGGTCACCCAGTTTGCCGTTGACGCCACCAAAGCAGCCGCGGTCGCCGAGCCCCTGGTGTTCGACCTCTGCGCCGGCTCCGGTGCCATCGGCCTGGCCATCGCCAGCGAAGTTGCAAACGCTCGCGTGATCGGCATCGAGAAATCCCCGGATGCTTTCGCTTTCACTCGCGCCAACTACGAGGCAATCGCTCCCAACAACGGCACCGCCATCCTTGGAGATTTGAGCGAGGCGTCAAGCGATTTCGATGGGCTCGTCGATGTAGTCATTAGCAACCCGCCCTACATTCCCGACCAGATGGTGCCGGTGTATCCCGAAGTTGCACTGCACGATCCGGGGCTCGCGCTTTACGGTGGCAACGACGGTCTCGACGTTGTTCGTGTCGTGAGCCAAACCGCAAAACGCCTGCTGCACGAAGGCGGCACACTCGTTATCGAGCATGCCGACATGCAGGGCGAAGCGGTGAGGCATTTACTATTGAGTGACGGGTGGCGACAGGTTCGCACCCACCAAGATTTCAACGGCAGAGACCGCACGGCCACTGCCATTCGCTAGGCGAAGGGAGAGCAAAGTGGAACGCATCTATGACTGTGCAGTCGACACCGACCTGCTCACCGGTATGCGCCTAGCCAAGGTTTCGCTCGGTCGCCACGAACTCGTGGTCTTTCCTACCGACACCGTCTATGGGCTCGGATGCGACGCCTTCTCGGCCAAGGCGGTTGAGTCTCTTTTGGCAGCTAAGGGGCGCGGCCGTCAATCGCCGCCGCCGGTGCTGATTGCAAACCTCGCAACCATGCGGGCGCTGGCCGAATTCGTTCCTGAGGCAGCGGTCAAGCTTGCCGAAACTTTCTGGCCTGGCGCTCTCACCCTCATTCTTCGTTCGCAGCCGTCGCTCAACTGGGATCTGGGCGACACCGAAGGCACCGTTGCTCTTCGCATGCCAGATCACAAGATTGCTCTTGCACTTCTCGAAGAGGTTGGGCCGATGGCCGTCTCGAGTGCAAACCTCACCGGCGAACCGGCAGCTGTAACCTGCGCTCAAGCCGAGCAGTACCTCGGTGCTAAGGTCAAGGTTTACCTCGATGGGGGAGCGAGCCCAAAGGGTGAGTCTTCGACCATCCTTGATCTAACTGCTTTGACACCCGAAGACGACACCAATGCCGAAACCGCTAAAGGCAAGATTCGCGTGGTTCGTAAGGGAGCGCTCTCAATCGCGAAGATTCGCTCGGTGGTTGGCGACAGTCTGGAGGCGCAAGACTAGTGCGCGCGTATCTGCTCATGTTCGCGATCGCCGCGGTGGTCACCTTTTTTGCAACCCATCTGGTGCGACGAGTGGCCGCCAAGCGCAATCTTCACCTCGAGATTCGCGAACGTGATGCCCACAAGGTGCCGACTCCTCGCCTCGGTGGCGTGGCGATGTATGCCGGTTTCTTAGTTACCATCCTCGTTGCCTGGCCACTTGGCTGGTTTTCGGCGGTGTTTGCTAATCCGGCACAGGTGATTGCCATAGTCGTTGCAGTCACTCTCATCACAGCCATTGGCGTGCTCGACGACCTGTTTGATCTCGACTGGACCCTGAAGCTCGCGGGCCAGTTCGTGGTGGCCGGAATCATCGCGTGGCAGGGTGTGCAAATTGTTTCGCTGCCAATCTCGGGCCTAACCATCGGATCTTTTGGCATCAGCCTCGTGGCAACCGTGTTCATCACCGTGCTCGTCATGAACGCCGTCAACTTCATCGATGGCCTCGATGGGCTGGTCGCCGGAGTGGTCTTTATCGGCACCACCGTCTTCTTCATCTACACCTACCTGTTGGCTCAAGAAATCTCGCCAACCAACTACTTCAACCTCGCCGGTTTGCTATCTGCGATCGTGCTCGGAATGTGCGCCGGCTTCTTGCCGCACAACTGGCACCGAGCCAAGATCTTCATGGGAGACAGCGGTGCTTATCAGCTAGGCCTACTGATGGCTGTTTCGGCACTCGCAGTCACCGGCCAGGTCGACCCGGGCGTGCTCACTCGCAACGACGTGATTCCGGCGCTGCTGCCGCTGGTCTTGCCGCTCAGCATTCTGGTGCTGCCTCTACTCGACTTTGGTCTGGCGGTGGTTCGCCGCCTTCGCGCCGGCAAGTCGCCGTTTAGCGCCGACCGCAAGCACATTCACCACCGCTTGCAAGACTTTGGTCACTCACACCTGGGGTCGGTGGTGGTGTTCTACCTTTGGACCACACTGATTTCCACCAGCTGTCTGTTGTTCTATTTCTTCTCTGGCAAAGTTGTTCTTGTTTTCTTCCTGGTTGGTTTACTGGGATGCCTCACCTACACGCTCTGGCCAGTGATTCGTAACCGCCAAACCAAACGGAGGTCGGCATGAGCCGCGTAACCAACATCACCGATCTTTTCAAGCTCGTGCTGAAGCAAGGCACCTTGCTGTCGGCCGCCATCGCAGCTTTTGGTTCGGCAATTGGCTTCTTGGTGGCCGGTGATGCCGGCGTAAACAGTGCACTCATCGGAGCTGCCATTGCGCTCGCCTTCAACGCTCTAACCGCACTGAGCATTTGGGCTGGTTCGAAGCTCGCCCTCGGCGGCTTCTATGCGCTCGTGCTCGGTGGTTGGCTGCTAAAGATCGTGGTTTTCATGATTCTTCTGGCTACCCTCAAGGGCGCTTCTTTTATTCACGGACCAACCCTGTTTTTCACCATCGTGGCATGCGTTCTAGGTGGTTTGACCATCGATTCGATTGCCATTCTGCGTGCTCGCATTCCAGCCGTCGACTGAGCGGTAACTCATAGCAAAAAAGCCAATGAATTGGGCGCACTTAGGGCTTTTGAAGAACCTAAATACTGTTAGACTTTGAGGCATCACCCAGAAGAAAATTTTTGGGTGAACCACACTGTAAATCGCCGCGAGGTTGCAACGCCTTGCCCCGAAACAGGAGCCGAAGCTGCTTACTAACGTCTTGAACCTGCTCACCGCAGCTTCTTCCGAAGCCTCGGGTGATGGCTTCGTTGGGCCGAGCCTCGAAGACTTCTATCCTGACGACGTTTTGTTCCAGGGCACCTTCTTTGCCATCAACCGAATCATGTTGATTCGTCTCTTCGTTCTTGTGGCCCTGGTTGTGGTTTTCTGGATTCTCTCCACTCGCTTCAAGTCGGCCATCGCCGCTCAGCGCTACGTTCCTACCAAGTTCCAACTGCTTGGCGAAATCGCCCTCGGTTTCGTGCGCAACAACATCGCCCACGACCAGCTGGGTAAAAAAGATGGCGACCGCTTCCTGCCGCTGATCACAACGATCTTCTTCACGGTGTTTGGCATGAACATCACCGGAATCATCCCGGGCTTCAACATCGCCGGTTCGTCACTCATTGGTTTGTCGATTGTTCTAGCACTCGCCGTTTACGTAACCTTCATCTACGCAGGTATCAAGCGCCACGGCATGGGCTTCTTCAAGAACTCGCTGTTTCCTAGCGGAGTGCCAAAGCCTCTCTACATCTTGGTGACTCCTATCGAGTTCCTCTCAAACTTCATTCTTCGCCCAGCAACTCTTGCGCTTCGTCTAACCATGAACATGCTTGCCGGCCACCTTTTGTTGGTGCTTTGCTTCTCGGCAACCTGGTTCTTCTTCTTCCAATCTGAGGGTCTATGGAAGGCCTTCGGACTCGGAACCTTCCTGTTCGGATTCGTCTTCACTCTCTTCGAGATTCTGGTGGCGTTCCTGCAGGCCTACGTTTTCACTCTGCTGACCACTGTTTACATTCAGTTGTCGCTGGCAGATGAGCACTAAGAACTAGCAACCGTTAGTTCTTAAACCACAGAAGGGAAATACAAAGTGGACGCAACCACAGCAGCCGGCGTAGTCGGCAACCTCGCAGCAATCGGCTACGGTCTTGCAGCAATCGGTCCTGGTATCGGTGTAGGTCTCGTAGTTTCGAAGACCATCGAGTCGATCGCCCGTCAGCCAGAATTGGCCGGCCGTCTACAGAGCACCATGTGGCTAGGTATCGCCTTCACCGAAGCGCTTGCGCTTATCGGTCTGGCTGCCGGCTTCGTGTTCGCCGCGTAACTAAAAAACTTTAAGGACAACAAGCGTGATTACAAACCACATTTCAGCAGAGGTTGGCAACCCGCTAATTCCTGCTGTGCCAGACCTGTTCTGGTCTTCGGTTGTATTTGTGATTCTGCTTGCCTTTTTCTGGGTAAAGGTTCTTCCTGGGTTCAAAAAGACCCTGGATGACCGCACCGAAGCCATCGAGGGTCGTCTGGCAGCAGCCGAACGAGCTCAGGCCGAAGTAGCCGAGAAAACCGCTGAGATTGCAAAGGCGCAGGAGAACTCTCGCGCCGAAGCAGCCGAAGTTCGTGAACAGGCTCGCGTTGAGGGTGTCGCCATCCTCGCCGAGCTAAAAGAGCACGCCAACCAGGAGGCTGCGCGCATCACCGCAACCGCTAAGGCACAGATCGAGGCAGAGCGCCAAGCCGCTCTAATCTCGCTTCGCGCCGAGGTTGGAACTCTCGCAATCGAACTCGCATCTCAGGTAGTTGGCGCAAGCCTAAAGAGCGACAAAGTTGCCACCGGTGTGGTCGACTCGTTCTTGGCTGAGCTTGAAACCAACGACAAGGCAAGCAAGGGTAAGTAATGGCTAGTTCAACCAGACAGGCGTTGGCTGCCGCCAAAGAAGCGGTTGCTCCGCTTCTAAAGAAGGCAGACATTCGTTTCGCCGAAGAACTGTTCACCATTGGTGCAGCAGTTGCCTCGTCGATTCAGTTGCGAAACCTACTCTCCGACCCTTCGGGAGAGGCCAAGTCAAAGCCTGGAGCACTTGAGGCCGTTTTCGGCAAGAGTGTATCTAAAGATGCTGTGGCTTTTGCAAACACCCTTTCTGGACTCCGTTGGTCTAAGGGTTCCGACCTGGCTTCGGCTTTCGAGCAAGTCGGCGTTTACGTCGTGGCTTCGATTGCCTCGAAGGCCGGAACCTTAGACAAACTGGAGAACGAGCTATTCGCTGCCCGTCAGGTAGTCGACAGCGACCGTGAGCTTCAAGCCGCATTGTCTTCAAGACAAGCGCCGCTCGATTCAAAGGTTGCTCTCGTAGCCGACTTGTTCAAAGGCAAACTAGGCACGGATGCATCGCTGCTGGTTCGCTTCGCCGTGGTTGGCTCACGCCACCACAAGGTAAGCACCGTGCTCGAGCACTTTGGCAAGCAGGTTTCAGAAGTTGCCAATCGAGTCGTCGCCACCGTAACCGTTGCCCAGCCGCTATCTGCAGCACAGCTGAAGCGCCTTGAAGCAACCCTGTCGAAGAACTACGGACAGGCACTAAACCTAAATGTCGAGATCGACCCAAGCATCCTCGGTGGTGTCAAGGTTCAGGTCTCGGGAGAAATCATCGACGGAAGCGTTGCTAACCGTCTAAACCAAGCAAAGTTGCAGCTCGCCTAGGCGAACTAAAGACCAACCGGGTTTCGGCCCAGAAGATAGAGGAACGAGATGGCAGATCTAAAAATCAGCCCGAACGAGATTCGTGACGCGCTCAAAGACTTCGTAAAGTCTTACGAGCCAGCCAAGGCCTCGCGCACCGAGGTAGGCCACGTTATCGACGCCGGTGACGGTATCGCCCACATCGAAGGCCTGCCTAGCGCAATGGCCAACGAGCTGCTCAAGTTTGCCGATGGCACCCTTGGTCT
>CANFPR010000037.1 GCA_947448975.1 Micrococcales bacterium
AACCGAATCAACTTGAGTGAACTGCCAGAACGCGAGCACATCGCTCACACTTCGGCATCGGTCAACCGTCGACAGAGAACTTTCGGGTACACCGAAGAAGAACTACGTATTCTGCTTGCGCCGATCGCAAAGACCGGTGTTGAGCCAATCGGTGCCATGGGCTCCGATACCCCAATCGCAGCGATTTCCGACCGCCCAAGACTGCTCTTTGACTACTTTGTGCAGCAGTTCGCGCAGGTCACAAACCCGCCGCTAGACAGCATCCGTGAAGAGGTAGTTACCTCGCTCGGCACCGGTCTCGGACCAGAGCGAAACCTACTTACCGCGACACCAGAGCACGCGCAACAGATCAGCCTCAGCTTTCCTGTACTCAGCAACGATGAGCTAGCCAAGATCAAGCACATCGAATCTCGCCCCGGCATCGGCAAGTCGTTCACGGTTAAGGGCCTCTACCGAATCGACGGAGGTGCAGACTCTCTCGCAGCACGCATCCGTGAAATTTTCGACGAGGTTGACGAAGCAATCGCCGACGGCGCAACCTACCTGATTCTCAGCGACCGCGACAGCAACCGCGAATCGGCTCCGATTCCTTCGCTGCTTCTCACTTCGGCAGTACACCACCACTTGATTCGCACCGGAAACCGCACACGTCTTGGTCTGGTTATCGAAGCCGGAGACGTGCGTGAAGTTCATCACGTGGCAGCACTCATTGGCTACGGCGCAGCTGCCATCAACCCTTACCTCGCAATGGAATCGGTTGAGCAGATGGTTCGCAGCGGCCAAATCGTTGGCGTCACCATCGACAAGGCTCACAAGAACCTAATCAAGGGCCTTGGCAAGGGTGTTCTCAAGATTATGTCGAAGATGGGCATTTCAACCGTCTCGTCTTACTCGGGCGCTCAGGTCTTCGAGGCTATCGGCCTCAGCCAAGAATTCGTCGACACCTATTTCACCGGAACAACCAGCCAACTCGGTGGCATTGGCATCGACGTGATTCACCAGGAGATTGCCGCTCGCCACAAGAGCGCCTACCCTCTGGAGCGCGCTACCAACCCACACACGGCTCTAGAAACCGGTGGCGAGTACCAGTGGCGTCGCGATGGCGCACCTCACCTTTTCAACCCAGAGACTGTATTCAAACTTCAGCACTCAACCAGAACCAAGCGATTCGACATCTTCCGCGAGTACACCAAGAGCGTCGATGAGCAGGCCGAGCGCCTAATGACGCTTCGCGGTCTGTTCACTCTTCGTGAGGGTGCCCGCCCCGCCGTGGCACTCGATGAGGTTGAGCCGATTTCGGCCATCGTCAAGCGCTTCTCAACCGGAGCGATGTCTTACGGTTCGATCTCCGCCGAGGCACACGAAACACTTGCCATTGCAATGAACATGCTCGGCGGCAAGTCGAACACCGGTGAGGGTGGCGAAGACGTAGAGCGCTTGCTCGACCCTGCCCGCCGTTCGAGCATTAAGCAGGTGGCATCCGGGCGTTTCGGCGTGACCAGCATGTACCTCACCCACGCCGATGACATTCAGATCAAAATGGCTCAGGGTGCAAAACCTGGTGAAGGTGGTCAGCTTCCGCCAAACAAGGTTTACCCGTGGATCGCAAGAACCCGCCACGCAACCGCTGGAGTTGGGCTCATTTCGCCGCCTCCGCACCACGACATTTATTCGATCGAAGACCTAAAACAACTCATTTTCGACCTGAAGCGGGCAAACCGCGAGGCACGTGTTCACGTCAAGCTCGTGAGCCAAGTTGGTATCGGTACCGTTGCAGCGGGTGTCGCCAAGGCCAAGGCTGACGTGATTCTGGTTTCGGGCTTCGATGGAGGCACCGGCGCATCACCGCTTAACTCGCTAAAGCACGCCGGCACCCCTTGGGAACTAGGTCTAGCCGAAGCACAGCAAACTTTGATGGTCAACGGACTTCGAGGTCGCGTTTCGGTTCAGGTAGACGGTCAGATGAAGACCGGCCGCGATGTCATCATCGCAGCGCTTCTGGGTGCCGAAGAGTATGGCTTTGCCACCGCTCCGCTAGTGGTTTCGGGATGCATCATGATGCGCGTGTGCCACCTCGACACCTGCCCAGTTGGCGTCGCTACTCAGAACCCTGTTCTACGCGCGCGCTTCGATGGCAAACCAGAATTCGTAGTCAACTTCTTTGAGTTCCTTGCTCAAGAGGTGCGCGAATACCTGGCCGCCTTGGGTTTCAGAACCCTCGACGAGGCAATCGGTCACAGTGAACTGATCGACGTCAACCGCGCCATTACTCACTGGAAGGCCGACGGGCTAGACCTTTCGCCGATTCTGGCGGCACCAAGCCTGCCGAGCGACTCACCAAAGCGCCGCGTTTCGAGCCAAGACCACGAACTCGAGAAACACTTCGACTTCAAGTTGCTCGAGTCAGCCGCGTCTGCGCTGGCCGATGCCACCCCTGTGAAAATCGAACTTCCGATTACCAACGTCGACCAGGCGGTAGGCACCATCCTCGGCAACGAAGTGACCAAAGCCTACGGTGCAGAAGGGCTCGCCGAGTCGACCATCGACATTCGTCTGCGCGGAGCCGCTGGGCAATCGTTCGGTGCGTTTATTCCGAAGGGAATCAAGCTGACTCTCGAAGGCGATGCCAACGACTACGTTGGCAAGGGCCTTTCGGGCGGTTCGATCGTGGTTAGACCAGATCGTGAATCAATGTACGCTGCGGAGCAAAACATCATTGCTGGCAACGTGATTGGTTACGGCGCCACCTCCGGAACCATATTCCTGCGTGGAATGGTGGGGGAGCGATTCTTGGTTCGCAACTCAGGCGCGACTGCTGTGGTTGAGGGTGTTGGAGACCACGCTCTCGAATACATGACCGGCGGTACCGCGGTAATTCTTGGTCGCACCGGGCGCAACCTCGGCGCTGGCATGTCTGGCGGTCAGGCGTTCGTTTACAAGCTGCGTGCCGATCGAATCAACGCAGAGGCTTTGGCTGCTGGTGAGCTGCACCTTCGCGAGCTCGGAGAAGCCGAATCGACCGAACTTAAGTCGCTCCTTGAACGTCACCAGGCAGAAACCGGTTCGCTACTCGCGGAGCGCTTGCTTGCCGACTGGGCTAACACGGTTCAAAACTTCACCCAACTGCTGCCAAGCGACTACGCGAGCGTTCTAGAGATTCGCGCAGAGGCGAAGGCAACCGGCGTCGACCCAGACGGCGACGAAACTTGGGCCAAAATTTTGGAGGTTACCAATGGCTGATCCACGTGGATTCCTCAAAGTAACCGATCGTGAAACCGCAGCCCGTCGTCCGGTTGATGTTCGCATTCTTGACTGGAAAGAAGTTTACGAACGTCGCGACAAGGGCGTTATTCAGCAACAGGCCTCGCGATGCATGGACTGCGGTGTGCCTTTTTGCCACCAGGGATGCCCGCTCGGAAACCTGATTCCCGAATGGAACGACCTCACCTGGCGTGCAGACAACAAGGGTGCCATTGAGCGCCTACACAAGACCAACAACTTTCCTGAGTTCACCGGACGCCTGTGCCCGGCCCCTTGCGAAAGCTCTTGCGTGCTCGGCATCAACCAACCGGCCGTGACCATCAAAGAAATCGAAGTTTCGATAATCGATGAGGCCTTCGACAACAACTTTGTGCAGCCCCACCAACCCGAGCGCCTAACCGGCAAAACCGTGGCCGTTGTTGGCTCCGGACCAGCCGGATTGGCAGCTGCTCAGCAGCTCACCCGCGCCGGTCACACCGTGGCCGTTTACGAGCGTGACGATCGAATCGGTGGATTGCTTCGCTACGGCATTCCAGACTTCAAGATGGAAAAGTCGCACCTCGACCGCCGACTAGCCCAAATGGAAGCCGAAGGAACTCGCTTTCGACCGGGAGTCTCAATCGGTTCTGACATCAGCTGGACCGAGCTGAAAGCTCGCTACGACGCGGTGCTAATCGCAACGGGAGCCACAAAGCCTAGGGACATAGAAATTGCAGGTCGAGACCTAGACGGCGTTCACTTTGCCATGGATTACCTGGTTCCGGCCAACAAGCTAGTTGCTGGCGATGAAGTCTCTGACCAAATCACTGCAACCGGTAAGCGCGTGATCATTCTCGGCGGTGGCGACACTGGCGCCGACTGTCTCGGTACCGCAACCCGTCAGGGCGCAGCCTCGGTTACCACCTTGGCAATTGGTGCCCAGCCGCCTAGCGAGCGTCGCGCCGACCAGCCATGGCCCACCTTCCCAACTCTGTTCGAGATTGCCAGCGCTCACGAAGAGAACGGCACCAGAACCTATCTGGCTTCGACCGTCGAATTCGTTGGAAAAGACGGCAAGGTTACCGGAGTCAAGGTCGCCGAAACCGAATTCGTAGATGGTAAGCGTCTTCCTAAAGCGGGCACCGAGCAGATTATCGAGGCTGACCTCGTGCTTTTGGCTCTCGGCTTCACCGGCCCCGAAACCGACACGCTGACCCCTCAGGCGAAGATCTCGCTTGACTCTCGTGGCAACATTAACCGCGATACCAAATGGGCCACCAACGAGCCTGGTGTTTTTGTGGCTGGTGACGCTGGCCGCGGACAAAGCCTTATCGTTTGGGCCATCGCAGAAGGTCGCGCCGCTGCAGCCGCGATCGACGAGTTTTTAGAAGGAACCACTGAGCTACCTGCTCCGGTGAAAACAACTGACAAACCAATCTCGGTTTACAACTAACCAGACTGGATCGGCAAATCGCCGAAACAACAGAATGAGGAAAAGATGAGACGCGCAAAGATTGTTGCGACCCTAGGGCCTGCAACCTCGAGCTACGAGAATATCCGCGCCATTGTCGAGGCCGGCGTTGACGTCGCCCGAATGAACCTGAGCCACGGCTCATACGACGTGCACGAGGAGGTCTTTCGCAACGTGCGCAAGGTTGCAGCCGACACCGGCAAGGCAATCGGAATCCTGGTAGACCTTCAGGGCCCAAAGATTCGTCTCGGCCGATTCGCCGATGGCCCGGTAATGCTCGAAAAGGGCGCTACCTTCAAGATCACAATTGAAGACATCCAGGGTGATGTCAACATCTGTGGCACGACCTTCAAGGGCTTGCCAGGAGATGTGAAGCCTGGTGACGCACTGCTCATCGACGATGGCAAGGTCGCCCTTCGTGCCACCGAAGTTTCTGCCACCACGGTAACCACAGTCGTTGAGGTTCCTGGCCCGGTGAGCAACAACAAGGGCATCAACCTTCCCGGTGTAGCTGTAAACGTTCCAGCGCTTTCTAAGAAAGACGAAGAAGACCTTCGATGGGCGCTAAAGCTTGGCGCAGACATCATCGCACTTTCATTCGTTCGCAATGCCAGCGACATTGTTCGCGTGCACGAGATCATGCGCGAAGAGGGAGTTTTCCTTCCGGTCATCGCCAAGATCGAAAAGCCACAGGCGGTTGAGGCTCTCGAAGAGATCATCGATGCCTTTGACGGCGTGATGGTTGCTCGTGGAGACCTGGGCGTCGAACTACCACTCGAGCAGGTTCCACTGGTGCAGAAGCGCGCAGTAGAGCTTTCGCGCAGATGGGCAAAGCCGGTAATCGTTGCCACTCAGATGCTCGAATCGATGATCGACAACGCTCGACCTACCCGCGCCGAAGCCTCAGACGTTGCAAACGCCATTCTCGACGGCGCTGACGCAGTCATGCTTTCGGGTGAGACATCGGTCGGTAAGTACCCGGTAGAAACCGTAGCCACCATGGCGCGCATTGTGGAATCGACCGAAGAGAACGGAATGGATCGCATTCCGCCTCTAGGAACCCGCCCACACACTCACTCGGGCGCTGTGTCTTTGGCCGCTGTTGAGATTGCCGAGCTTCTCGGGTCTAAGTTCGTTTGCGTATTCACCGAAAGTGGCGATTCGTTCCGTCGCGTTTCGAGACTCCGCTCGTCGGTGCCGACCATTGCATTCACTCCAAGTGAAGTCACTCGCAACCGCCTGGCTCTCTCGTGGGGCGCTCAGACCTACATCGTTGAGAAAGTCACCCACACCGACGAGATGATGCACCAGGTTGACCAAATCGTATTGCGCGAGGGGCTTTGCCAAATCGGTGACGAAGTTGTGGTTGTCGCCGGAACACCACCGGGCATCCCTGGTTCGACCAATTCACTGAGAGTGCACAAGGTTGGCGACGCAGCCGATTTTGCTGCCGGATTCGCTCGATAGACGAATCGACGGTTTAAACGAAAAAGTGGCGAGGGAAACCTCGCCACTTTTTTTATTGTGCCGGAAGTGGGATTCGAACCCACACGTCCTTTCGAACAAAGCATTTTGAGTGCTCCGCGTCTGCCGTTCCGCCATTCCGGCTCGCACAACAAAAAGAAGTCTACCTAAAGATTTCGGGCTTGAAGATGCTTCGGCATCCGATAAAGTTGTGCCCATGTCTGAACAAACGAGTAGAACCGCACTGGTTGCCGAAGATGAAGCAATCATTCGCCTCGATATCGTCGAAACCCTCCGCGAGGCCGGTTTTGATGTAGTTGCAGAAGCCGGCGACGGCTTGGCTGCGGTAGAGCTCGCCAAGACCCACAAGCCAGACATCATCGTCATGGATATCAAGATGCCGAACATGGATGGCATCGAGGCAGCAGAACAGATTCGCGAACTCAAGATTCCAGTGGTGCTGCTTACTGCTTTCAGTCAGCGCGAACTTGTTGAACGAGCATCCGAGGCCGGCGCTATGGCTTACGTGGTCAAGCCGTTCTCACCATCAGACCTGCTACCTGCGGTAGAGATAGCACTGAGCCGCCACGCGCAGCTCACGGCCCTGGAACACGACATTGCAGACCTTCAGGAGCGCTTAGAGACCCGAAAGCTGATTGACCAAGCTAAGGGTCTGCTCATCACTAAGAACTTGGTAAAAGACGAACCCGATGCCTTTAGATGGATTCAGAAATCTTCGATGGATCGGCGACTCACCATGGCGCAAGTTGCCAAAACGGTTATTGAACAGCTTTCTGAAAAACCGGCGGCTGAATAGTTTTAGCGACGGTCTCGCAAGAGATTAGTAATACGAATAGTCGATAGTCGACGACCGGCCTCATCTTCAACTGCAATCTGGTGCACCGTGAGAGTGCTACCGAGAGTGATTGCCTCACAGGTCGCGGTTACAACTCCCGCTCGAGCCGAGTTTGAGTGTGACGCATTCACCTCAATTCCGACTGCGAATTTCTTTTTAGGGTGTGCCCAAACATTTGCGGCCATCGAACCGAGCGATTCGGCCAAGACGACGTAAGCGCCGCCGTGTAGAAGCCCAAGTGGCTGACGATTACCTTCAACCGGCATCGTGGCCACGGCGCGCTCAGCGCTCAGCTCTAGCAGTTTCACGCCCATGCGCTCGGCAAGTTCGCCAACGCCTCTGGTTTCAAACAGGGAACGCGCATCATCGGAGAGTTTCGGTTCGAGATTGGTCATTTCAGCTCCAAGTGCAGGTCGGTTGGGCAGATTAGGCTTGCGGTATGAACGCTAGCCCCAAGCCTACTCTGCTGTTGATTGATGGTCACTCGTTGGCATTCAGGGCTTTCTACGCGCTTAGCCCAGATTCATTCAAAACTTCTGACGGCCAGCACACCAATGCCGTGCACGGCTTTATCTCGATGATGCTCAACATTCTGCAGGCCGAACAACCAACTCACTTGGCCGTTGCCTTTGACTTATCACGATCGTCTTTCAGAACCGAGCAGTACCCGGCTTACAAGGGCACCCGTGGTGAGACACCACCAGAGTTCAACGGTCAAACCGAACTATTGCAAGAAGCGCTGGCTGCCATGAACATCGTTACGTTGACCAAGGTCAACTACGAGGCTGACGACATCCTGGCCACTCTGTCGCAGGTGGGGCACGACGCCGAATTTGATGTTTACGTCGTTTCTGGAGACCGTGACACCTTTCAGCTGATCTCTGAGCGCACCACCATTTTGTACCCGGTAAAAGGCGTAATGAACCTCGCTCGCATGAACGACGAAGCGGTCTACGAGAAATACGGTGTTC
>CANFPR010000038.1 GCA_947448975.1 Micrococcales bacterium
GCCAATGACGTCAACTACGGTTTGGCCTCATCGGTTTGGACCTCCAACCACACCCGCGCCATGCGATTCGCCAAGGGGCTCAACTTTGGTTGCGTCTGGATCAACGATCACATTCCGCTGGTTGCCGAGATGCCTCACGGTGGTTTCAAGCACTCGGGTTACGGCAAAGATCTATCGATGTACGGCTTCGAAGACTACACGCGCATCAAGCACGTCATGCACTACATCGGCGACTAGTCGGTTTTCCACAGTTCGCGAATGTGCGGCTCAAACCTTCGGGATTGGGCCGCACAATCTTTTTATGTCGGCCATCTGGATGCTTCCCTCGCTAGCCATGGGTTTGTACCTCGGCTTTGCCAACGGCATGTGGCAACTTGCCATGATGTCGGTTGCCTCTTCGTTAATCGCCGTGCTCATGCAGGTGCGCCAGCGCCGAGAGAAGAGTCGTGAGCCGATAGATGATGTGTCGATTCATCCGAGACGCGGTCAACTGCAAGTCGGAAACCTTAGAGTCACGCCGTTGCGGTGGTTGACCTCCTCGGGCACTAGAAATGCGGTTCGGGCAAAGGTGTTGGCACTCATCTCCGAAGCCGATAACCGCCGTGCCCTGCTAGGCGCCTTACAAAGCGCAGGTCAACCACCGCCAGGCCAATCGTGCTCATTGTTTCTGGGCGTTCAAGACCAGCGACCAATCCACCTCGACCTTGCCGAAGCTCCGCACATTTTCGTCGTGGGCCCAACCGGATGCGGCAAGACTCAGCTGCTTCGACAACTGATCAGGTCGGTGGCCGCGCCCGGCTCAAACATTGGCACCGACCTCGCGATTATCGACTTCAAGGGTGGCGCTCTCTGGGTTGGGCTCGAGCACATTCAATCTTCATGGATGCTGGCCTCCGACCTTGATCTGGCCGACTGCTGGGCCAGGCTCGCAGCCGAACTCTCACGTCGCGAGGAGGTGTTGGCGCTCTCGAAAGCAGCGCGGTTTACCGATTGCGCGCTATCGCCGCTTGCCGTGTTTGTCGATGAACTGGGCGAGGCGGTCAGGAGCCCACCCGCGGCATCGGTTTTGTCATCGTTGGCAGCGCGGGGCAGATCGCTGGGCGTGTTCTTGGTGGCAGCTAATCAAGGAATCTCTGGAGTGCCGCGAGAACTTTTACTGAACCTCAGAACGAGGGTTTGCTTAGCGGGCATAGATCAGGTTGAACTCGTACAACTCGGCGGCAAGGCCAGAGAGCTAACCAGGCCGAGTGATCGGTTGTTTGCGGCTCGCGCCATCAAACAGGGCGAACCCGAGCGTGACTTCGTGTTTTTGCCCGAATTTGCTGCGTGCTAGCTCAGAACGTCGCTTAGGTTTTTGCTTTCTAGGCCGTGGGCAACAGCCACTGCTTCGTTCGTCAACCAACCGTCGTGAGAGTTCAAGCCGAGGGCTAGCGAACCATCTGCCGCACAAGCGGCTTTCCAACCCTTGTTAGCCAGGGCCTTTGCGTATGGGAGCGTCGCGTTGGTGAGCGCATAGGTAGAAGTGTGAGGAACCGCGCCTGGCATGTTCGCTACGCAGTAGAAAATTGCGTCGTGAACCTTGAAGGTTGGGTCGGAGTGCGTGGTGGCATGCGAATCGGCAAAGCAACCGCCCTGGTCGATCGCGATGTCTACTAAAACCGAACCCGGCTTCATGCGACGAACATGGTCGTTGGTAACCAACTTCGGAGCCTTCGCACCGGGAATCAATACCGATCCGATCACCAAGTCGGCGTCTGTTACGGCCTTGTCGATCTCGAGTGTGTTGCTTGCGATCGTCTTGAGTCGACCTGCGTAGTGGTGGTCAAGTTCGCGCAAGCGGTTGATGTTGTTGTCGAGCACGGTAACTTCGGCACCCAGACCCACAGCCATTGCTACTGCGTTGGTTCCGGCTACTCCGCCACCGAGCACTACAACCTTTGCCGGGCGAGTGCCTGGCACTCCACCAAGCAGGGTGCCGTTTCCGCCGTTTTGACGCATCAGCGTTTGAGCGCCCACGAGCACCGAAAGTCTGCCGGCAACTTCGCTCATCGGAGCCAAGAGTGGAAGTTGGCGGTTAGGTAGCTGAACCGTCTCGTAGGCGATAGCCGTAACGCGCTTTTCAACGAGCTGCTTGGTTAGTTCAAGGTCGGCTGCGAGGTGTAGGTAAGTAAAAAGCACTAGCCCTTCGCGCAAGAACCCATACTCAGGCTCGATTGGCTCTTTCACCTTTAGAACCAGATCTCCGGCTGCCCAGGTGCTGGCTGCGTCGGCTGCGATGGCCGCGCCTGCAGCGACATACTCGGCGTCAGTGATGGATGAACCCAAACCTGCACCGGCTTGAACGGTGACGGTGTGACCTGCGGCTACTAGTTCGTGCACTCCCGAGGGGGTGATGGCTACGCGGTATTCGTTGTTCTTGATCTCACTAGGTACGGCGACC
Source organism: Micrococcales bacterium (assembly GCA_947448975.1). GTDB lineage: Bacteria > Actinomycetota > Actinomycetes > Actinomycetales > Microbacteriaceae > Rhodoluna. The sequence continues at coordinate 2,441 of CANFPR010000038.1, forward strand.
TTCATGATTCTCCTCTGGCGGGCTACTTTGCCCATGCCGTCTCCAGCCTAGCCTGACTTCAAAGGCCAAAACAGATGATTCGCACGCAAACGACCAAGCGTAAATTTTGTGTTTCGATTGCCCCGTTTTGGCTCGTTGGGTTCTAGGAATATGGCAGTATTTCGTTGTACCACTTGTACCTTCTGTGTTTGCTGGGTTCACCCCCCACTTATCAAAGGAGACGGCGTGAACAAGCCCCTTCCACAAGATCCCATGATGCTCGAGCTAATCAAAATGGCTCGTAGACACCAGATGACTCGCAGAACTGCACTAGCCGGAGCCGGTGCCAGCGCTCTGGCTCTAGCGCTCGCGGCTTGCGCTCCGGGTGGCAACAACACCAAACTCACACCAGCTAAAGACGTGTCGGCAACCGACAAGTCGCTGGTCTGGCACAACTGGTCGCTTTACATGGATGAAGACGACAAGGGCCACTACCCAACGCTCGAGCGTTTCACAAAAGAATCTGGCATCAAGGTTGAGTACAAGATCGAGATCGACGACAACGACACCTACTACGGCAAGGTCAAAGACCAGTTGCTGCAAGGCAAAGACATCGGTGCCGACGTTGCTTGCCCAACCGAATGGATGGCTGCCCGCTGGGTAAACAACGGCTACGTGCAGAAACTCGACGAAGCCAACATCCCGAACAAAGCAAACTTGGCACCGGCTTACCTCGGCGCATCGTTCGACCCTAACCGCGACTACACCATGCCCTATCAGGGAATCATCGGCGGCTTGACCTACAACAAGAAGGCCTACAAAGAGGCAACCGGCAAGGATGCCCCAACTTCGGTGGCCGACCTCTGGGATCCAGCTCTGAAGGGCCGCGTTGGTGTGCTTTCAGAAATGCGCGACACCATCGGAATCATCCTGATGTCGCAGGGAATCGACATCACCGACCCGAACAGCCTCACCTCAGATGCGTTCATGAACGCAATCGATTTCTTCAAGGGCAAGGTTGAAGACGGTCAGGTTGCTCGCATCAAGGGCAACTCTTACTCAGAAGACCTCAACAACGGCGACACCATCGCCGCTATTGCTTGGTCGGGCGACACCGTTCAGCTCAACCTCAGCGCAGGTGAAGAAAAGTACGGATTCGTTGTTCCCGACTCGGGCTCGACAATCTCGGCCGACCTCTTCTTGGTGCCGATGGGTGCAACTCACAAGGCAAACGCCGAAGCGCTCATCAACTACTACTACGACCCTAAGAACGCAGCCGAATTGGCCGCTTGGGTGAACTACGTAACCCCAGTGGTTGGTGCTAAAGAAGAAGCGATGAAGATCGACCCAACTTTGGCCGAGAACCAGCTGATCTTCCCAAGCGAAGAGTTCATGGCCAACACCAAGTCGTTCCGTTCGCTAACCGGTAAAGAAGAACTTTCCTTCTCGAAGGCGTTCCAAGAGATTCTGTTGGGTGCATAGTGGCGACAGATTTTGTCGCCCGCGGATCAGACCTAGACCTTGTTGGTATTCGCAAGGAGTTTCCGGGTTTCACAGCTCTAGACCACCTCGACCTTCACATTCCTGCCGGCGAGTTTTTCGCACTCCTCGGCCCCTCGGGTTGCGGTAAAACCACTACCTTGCGTTTGGTTGCCGGACTCGAAGAACCAACCACCGGCAAGATTTTGATTGGTGGCAAGGATGTCACGGCCTCGAAGCCGCACGAACGTCCGGTGAACACCGTTTTTCAGTCGTACGCATTGTTCCCGCACATGTCGGTACTCGAGAACGTTGCCTTCGGTTTGCGTCAGCGCAAGATCGAAGATCCACTGAAGCGAGCCGAAGAAGCCCTAGCCCTCGTGCAACTCGGCCACCTGGCCCAGCGTCGCCCGCAGCAGCTCTCGGGCGGACAGCAGCAGCGCGTTGCCCTAGCCCGCGCTTTGGTCAACCGTCCGTCACTGCTTCTTCTCGATGAGCCGCTCGGCGCACTAGACCTAAAGCTTCGCCGCGAAATGCAGATCGAACTCAAGGCCATCCAAATGGAGGTCGGTCTTACCTTCCTTCACGTCACCCACGACCAAGAAGAAGCCATGGACATGGCCGACACGGTTGCCGTTATGAACAAGGGACACATCGAGCAGATGGGCGCCCCAGAAGCCCTCTACGACCGCCCTCACACGGTGTTCGTGGCCAAGTTCTTGGGTCAGTCGAACCTTTTCATCGGCGATGTCGCCGAAACTTCGGCAAACTCGCTCAGCATCGAGGTTGCCGGTTACAAAATATCCGTGCCGAAAGATAGAGCCGAGAAGCACACCGGAAAGATCGCCATCGGTGTTCGCCCAGAGAAGGCAGACCTGCACCAGCAGAAGCCAGCGCCGTCTTCGAGTGAAAACTTGATTGGTCCGGGTGAGGTTCTCGACATTCGATTCACCGGAGTGAGCAACCAGTTCTTGGTTGAGATTCCGAACATCGGATTAGTTACCGTCTTCGAGCAGAACGAAGGAAACAGCACCGTTGCGCTCGGCGACCAGGTTTATGTCAGCTGGAAGGTCGACCACTCGTTTGGTCTAGCCGATTTGCCTGATTCCGTCGAGGAATAGCCGATGGCTTTCGCAGCGTTCTCGGGTGGCTCTGAAAAGAGCGAATACAAGGTTCCACGCAAGAATTCAACCAAGGTTGCCTTGGCGCTTTTGCTGCCTGGAATGATTTACCTCGCGCTGTTTTTCATCACGCCTCTGGTATCGCTCGTTGCCACATCGCTTGAAGTTCCAGATGCCTCCGGCGAGATCGGTCGCTATCAGTACGGTTTTGAAATCGGTAACTACTGGTACGTAATCCAGACCTACTGGCCACACATTGCCAGATCGTTTGTCTACGCCTTGGCGGCAACCATTCTCTCGCTGCTCATCTCGTATCCGCTGGCCTACTTCATCGGAGTTAGAGCCCGCAAGTGGCCGCTAATTCAGAAGCTTGCACTGGCTCTTGTGATTGCGCCGTTCTTCATCTCGTTCTTGCTTCGCACCTTCGCCTGGAAGCAGCTTTTCTCTAACGAATCTTGGATTGTTACCACCCTGCAGTCGCTGCACATTTTGGCTCCAGACCAGTACCTGGTGGGCACCGACTTCATGGTCATTTTCGGTCTCACCTATAACTTCATTCCGTTCATGACCTTGCCGCTTTACACAGCACTCGAACGCCTCGACCTTCGTTTACTCGAAGCCGGCAGCGACCTATACGCAACACCAGCAAAGGTGTTCCGCAAGGTTACGCTTCCGATCACCATGCCCGGAATCATCTCGGGCACACTTATGACCTTCATTCCCATTGCCGGCGACTACATTAACGCCAGCCGAGACTTCTTGGGTTCGAGCGGCACCCAGATGATCGGTAACGTCGTCGAGACCAACTTCTTGAGAATCAACGACTACCCTTCGGCCTCAGCTCTTTCGGTGCTGCTAATGGCTGCCATCCTTGGTCTGGTCGTTTTCTATGTGCGTAGAAGCGGAACGGAGGACCTACTGTGAGATATTCGCTCGGCCGTGCCGCTCTTCCGGTTTACGCAGTTCTAGCCTTGGTCTACCTACTGATTCCGATTGTTTACACGTTCATCTTTTCGTTCAACAACACCTTCAAATCGAACATCACCTGGCGCGGCTTCACCTTCAATAACTGGCTAACCGTTTGCGAAGAGCAGGGAGTCTGCGAGGCCTTTGGCAACTCGATACTCATCGGCGTAACCTCGACGATCGTGGCCACCGCACTCGGCACCGCAATCGCAATTGCACTGGTGCGTTACGAGTTCAAGTTTCGTTCGGCCGTGAGCCTGCTGCTCTTCTTGCCGATGGCAACCCCCGAAATCGTGCTAGGTGCGGGTCTCGCATCGCAGTTCTTTAACATCGGCGCAGAGAAGGGCATTGGCACGGTGATTATTGCCCACGTCATGTTCTGCCTGTCGTTTGTGGTGGTAACCGTGAAGGCTCGCGTATCGAGCCTTGACCCTGCGCTCGAAGAAGCCGGCAGCGACCTTTACGCCAGCCCGTCACACGTGTTTTGGAAGATCACCTTTCCGCTTCTGATGCCGGGCATCATGTCGGCGGCATTGCTTTCGTTTGCGCTTTCGTTTGACGACTTCATCATCACCAACTTCAACGCCGGGCCAACCTCGACGTTCCCTAAGTTTGTTTACACCGCCGCCTCTAAGGGCATTCCAGCTGCAGCCAACGTCGTTGGTTCGGCCGTGTTCTTGGTGGCGATTTTGATTGTGGTTGGCGTTCAGATTCGCTCAACTATCAAAGAGCGCCGACTTCGCGCGGTCAAGTAACCCCAGCGGTCACCCGCATAATCGAACCTGCTTTTTGCCGTTGCGCTCCTAGGCGAACAGCGCTGAAACCGCTTCTCTAAAGTGCTCGGTGTGACGCTTCACATCTTCAAGTGTGTGCGCCGGCGACATCAGCGCCATGTTGTGAAATGGCGTCATCAAGATTCCGCGGTTGATCGCGTGAAGGTGCAAATACTGCTGCAGCTCGAAATCGTCGGCGTCGGCCGCCTCGCGCCCGGTTAGTGGTGCGGTAGCCCTAAACGAGTACTCGGCGCGGCATCCCAGTTGCGACACCTGCCAAGGCACATCGAACTCGTCGAGAATCTCTTGCACGTCTTGAGTCCAAATGGTGCAAAGTTCTTCCATGCCCACGAAGGCCTCAGGGGTTAGCACCTGGGTGAGAGTAGCCGCTACGGCAGCCATCGAGAGCGCGTTGCCAGCAAGGGTGCCGCCCACTCCACCAACATCAATGTGTTCGAGGTGCAGGCTGTCAGAAACCAGCTTCGAGAGTTCGTCTGTCATGCCGAACGCGCCAGCAGGGATGCCCGCTCCGATGGTTTTACCCAACACGACGGCATCGGGGTGCAGGCCGCGACGTGCAGTCATGCCGCCGGGACCTTCGGAAAGGGTGTGGGTTTCGTCGTGAATCAGAATCACGCCGTATTTGCGAGTCAGCTCGCGCAACCCTTCAAGGTAACCGGGCTGGGGCAGCACGATTCCGATGTTGGTCATGGCCGGTTCAATCAAAATCGCTGCTACATCACCCGTGGCAAAGGCCGCCTCGGCGGCCGCCAAATCGTTGAAAGGCACCACGATGGTGGTTTCGGCAGGGTCAACCTGAGGGCCAATGTTGTTTTCGCGCGAAACCGTGTTGCCCGCGTCATCCAAGTTGGCGAAGGTTTCGTCAACGGTGCCGTGGTAGCAGTAGTCGTGAACCACAATCTTCGAGCGTCCGGTTACGTGTCTCGCGTATCGGAGAATGTGGCGGTTGGCATCGGTTGCAGTGAGGGTGAAC
>CANFPR010000039.1 GCA_947448975.1 Micrococcales bacterium
AGCGCGTGCGCAATCTGCGATGGGTCGGTTGAGTCGAGCACCACGAGTTCGACACCCGCGGTTCGGGTGATTACCTCGGGGGCCAGCGACGAGCCTCCCATGCCGCAAAGCACAAATCGGTCTACGCCTTTGGCTGCAAACTCGTTTCGAAGAGCAAGGATGCCCTCAACCAGAGGCTGCGAGTCGCTAGCCGAGGTTACCCAGCCGAGACGCTTAGAAGACTCGTCTTCGGCGTCTTTGCCCCAAAGAGTGAAGTCTTTGGCAGCAATGCGACTAGCAACCTTGTCGGCAACGAGTTGCGCAATGGTTTGTTCAACTGCCTGAGCAGCCAAACCTGAAACGGCAACCTTTAGGGTCATTTACTTTGCGCCTTCCAAAGCGGTTGCAACGGTTTCAACCAGTTCGTTCCAAGAAACGATGAACTTGTCGACACCTTCGGTTTCGAGCTTTTCGGTTGCTTCGTCGTATGACACTCCGGCAGCGGCAACAGCGTTCAAGACATCCTGGGCCTGCGCGTAGTGACCGGTGATGCTGTCGGCAGGTACTACACCGTGGTCAAAGACGGCCTCCATGGTCTTCTCTGGCATGGTGTTTACCAACTCTGGCGCTACCAACTCGGTTACGTAGAGGGTGTCTGAGAGGTTTGGGTCTTTAACGCCGGTTGAAGCCATGAGTGGGCGCTGCTTGTTGGCACCTGCGGCGGCAAGTGCTGCCCAGCGCTCGTTGTTGAAGTCTTGCTCGTAAACCTGGTAGGCGAGACGGGCGTTTGCAATTGCAGCTCGCGACTTGAGGGCGATTGCCTCTTCGGTTGCGACTGCAACCAGACGGGCGTCGATCTCGGTGTCGACGCGTGAAACGAAGAACGAGGCGACCGAGTGAATCTTGCTGATGTCGTGGCCGTTAGCCTTGGCCTGCTCGATTCCTGAAATGTAGGCCTCGATTACCTCGCGGTAACGTGCCAGCGAGAAGATGAGCGTGACGTTTACGCTGATGCCCAAAGCGATAACTTCGGTGATGGCCGCAAGCCCTGGCTTGGTTGCCGGAATCTTGATCATCACGTTTTCGCGGTTGACCTTAGCGAAGAGCTCTTTCGCCTGCTTCACGGTGCCAGCGGTGTCGTTTGCAAGCCCTGGCTCAACCTCGATTGAAACGCGGCCATCAAAGCCGTTTGACTCTGCGTAAACTCCTGCGAAGATGTCGCAAGCGTCGGCGACATCGCGCGTGGTGATCTCAAAAATCGCCTCGGTGGCCGAAGCGCCGGCGGCTGCCAGCTCGGCAACCTGCTCGGCGTAACCCTCACCCTTGGCCAATGCGCCAGCAAAGATGGTTGGGTTGGTGGTTACACCCGAAACCGAACGGCTGCTGATCAGGTCTTTTAGACCGCCAGAGACGATGCGGGAGCGTGAGAGGTCGTCTAGCCAGATGCTTACGCCATTGGCGGCTAGTTGAGCGAGGGGACTGGTCATCTTTTTCTTTCCTTAAAAAATTGTTCTGTTACTTAGAGGCTTTTTAGCGAGTCGTTGGCGGCAGCCACTACGTTCTCGACAGTCATTCCGAATTCGCGGAACAGGGTCTTGTAGTCGGCCGATGCACCAAAGTGCTCGATCGATACCGAGCGACCGAAGCCGCCAACATACTTCGACCAACCGAGGCTGAGGCCGGCTTCTACCGAGACGCGGGCGCGAACCGATGCTGGCAGAACCTGCTCACGGTATTCGGCGCTCTGCTCTTCGAACCACTCGAGGCAAGGAGCCGAAACCACGCGGGTGGCTACACCCTTGGCTTCGAGGGCTTCGCGAGCGGCAACTGCAAGCTGAACTTCGGAGCCGGTTGCGATCAAAATCACCTTTGGCTTGCCGTTGCTCGCATCGGCGAGAACGTATGCGCCCTTTGAGGTGTTGCTGGCTGCAGCAAAAACCACGCCGGTAGCGTCGGCATCGGTGCGGTTGAAAACAGGGATGTTCTGACGCGTCAGCGCGATACCTGCTGGGTTCTTGCGGCGCTCAAGAATTGTCTTCCAAGCCCAAGCAACTTCGTTGGCATCGCCGGGGCGAACAACGTCGAGGTTTGGAATGGCGCGAAGAGTAGCGATCTGCTCGATCGGCTGGTGGGTAGGGCCGTCTTCGCCGAGAGCCACCGAGTCGTGAGTCCAAACAAAGATCGATGGAACGCCCATGAGAGCCGCCAGGCGAACTGCCGGACGCATGTAGTCGCTGAAAATCAAGAAGGTTCCACCGAATACGCGGGTGTTTCCGTGAAGTGAGATTCCGTTGAGAATCGCACCCATCGCGTGTTCACGAATACCGAAGTGAAGTACGCGACCGTACTTGTCGCCGGTCCACTCGTGAGTCGACCACTCGGCCGGCACGAATGAGCGCGCACCCTCGATGGTGGTGTTGTTCGACTCGGCTAGGTCGGCCGAGCCACCCCAGAGTTCAGGCATGACCTTGGCAATGGCGTTAATTACCTTGCCCGACGAAGCGCGGGTTGAAACCTCGGTGCCGCCTTCGAACACCGGCAGAGCGGCTTCGAGTTCGGTTGGGGTTTCGCCACGCGAAACGCGGTCGAAAAGTTCTTTGTTGGCTGGGTTTGAACCGGCCCAGTCGTCGAACTGAACCTGCCACCCGGCGCGAACCTGATCGGCGTAAGCCTGGTATCCGCGGGTGTGAGCAATAACCTCAGGGGCTACGTCGAAGGTCTTCTCGGGGTCGAAGCCAAGAGCTACTTTTAGCCCGGCAAGCTCTTCGGCGCCTAGAGCTGATCCGTGAATCTTGCCGGTGTTCTGCTTCTTTGGCGAAGGCCAACCAATGATGGTTCGCAAGGTGATCAACGATGGCTTGTCGGTTACCGACTTGGCCTTCTCGATTGCGTTGTAAAGCTCTTCTAGGTCTTCGACGTAGTTTCCGGTCTTCTTCCAGTCGACCACCTGAGTGTGCCAGCCGTAGGCCTCGTAGCGCTTGCTGAGGTCTTCGGTGAAAGCGATGTTGGTGTCATCTTCGATTGAGATCTGGTTGGAGTCGTAGATGACCACGAGGTTTCCGAGTTGCTGGTGGCCGGCTAGCGACGCAGCTTCAGCGGTTACACCTTCTTGCATGTCGCCGTCACCGGCGATTACATAAACGAAGTGGTCGAATGGGCTGGTGCCAGATGCGGCGTTCGGGTCGAATAGTCCGCGCTCGTAGCGTGCTGCATAAGCAAAGCCGGTTGCCGAAGCAAGGCCCTGACCGAGTGGACCGGTGGTGATTTCGACGCCCTTGGTGTGGCCATACTCAGGGTGACCAGGAGTAGCCGAACCCCAGGTGCGAAGTGCCTTTAGGTCGTCGAGCTCAAGGCCGTATCCGTGCAGGTACAACTGGTTGTAGATGGTGAGCGATGAGTGCCCGACCGACAAGATAAAGCGGTCACGGCCAACCCAGCGGTCGTCTTTGGGGTCGTGGCGCATTACCTTGTTGAACAACAGGTAGGCAACCGGTGCGAGGCTGATTGCGGTTCCAGGGTGGCCGTTGCCAACCTTTTCAACAGCATCTGCTGCAAGAACGCGTGCGGTGTTTACGGCCTTGGAATCTAGTTCTGACCACTGGAATGCTGACAAGACAGCTCCTTCAACTTTTATTCGAAACGATAAGTGTTCTTAGGTTGGCGCCGTCGCCTAAATGAATCAAAAACGCCAACAGAAAAGGCGTGGAATTCGTCTTCAGTCTATACCCGCACAACTCTCATCGGCGGGAATTCTGGCGGGTTGCAGTCATTTAGACTTATTCGAGATGACCACAAAAACCAGCCCAAAATCGACGCCGCGCACGGTGTCGCCGGTTGGCAAACTCAAGGCATACTTTGCGCTAACCAAGCCGCGGGTCATCGAACTGTTACTTATCACAACCGTTCCTACGATGATCCTGGCCCAGTCGACCATCGGGGGAGGCTTTCCGAACCTATGGCTCGTGCTTGCAACGTTGGTTGGTGGAGCACTTTCGGCCGGCTCGGCAAACGCCTTTAACTGCTACATCGATGCAGACATCGACAAAATCATGGGGCGCACCAAGAACCGCCCGCTGGTTACCGGCGAACTTTCGAAGACCGAGGCCCTGTGGTTTGCCTGGATTGTCGGCGTAGGTTCGGTGCTCTGGCTGGGGCTACTCACCAACTGGCTGGCGGCATCTCTTTCGTTTAGCGCAATTGCTTTCTATGTGCTCGTTTACACCCTGCTGCTCAAGCGTCGTACGCCACAAAACATTGTTTGGGGCGGAGCCGCTGGCGCCATGCCGGTGCTCATCGGCTGGGCCGCAGTAACCAACTCACTCAGCGTTTCAGCTTGGCTACTGTTCCTCGTGATTTTCCTCTGGACACCGCCACACTACTGGCCGCTTTCAATCAAGTACCGCGAAGACTACTCGGCGGCCGGGGTTCCTATGCTTCCGGTGGTTCGCTCGCCTCTGGTTGTGGGCATTCAAATCGTTTTGTACTCGTGGGCTTTGGTGGTTTCATCACTGCTGCTAATTCCAGCGGCCGACATGGGCTTGATCTACACCGTGATCGCCATTGCATCTGGCGCTTGGTTCTTGAGTGATGCAACCAAGCTCTACGTTCAAAGCAAAGCCGGGGAAGTTAGTAACCCGATGAGGCTATTTCACGGTTCGATCAGCTACTTGACTCTGCTGTTTATCGCGATCGCGATCGACCCACTACTGCACTTTGGGTTGTTTAATCTCTTCTAATCGCGCCAACGATTCGTTGCGTTCGGCGGCATGGTCAACAATCGGCTGGGCGTAGCCGCCAGCGTAGCCGTCTGCCAAAAGCCAAGGTTCGTGCACGGCGCCATCATCAATGTGACGCAACTCTGGTACGTATTTGCGCACGTAATCGCCATTCGGATCAAACTTGAGGCCCTGTAGCACCGGATTAAAAATGCGGTAGTAAGGAGAGGCATCTGTGCCGCAACCTGCGGTCCACTGCCATCCGTGAGAATTTGAGGCTGGATCGAAATCGGTCAGCCAGTTTTCGAACCATTCGGCACCGCGCTGCCACTCAATGTGCAGGTCTTTTACCAAAAACGATGCCACGATCATTCGCACTCGGTTGTGCACCCAACCTTCGGCAATCAGCTGACGCATGCCGGCGTCTACCATCGGGTAACCCGTTCGACCTTCCATCCATGCTCGCAATCGCGACTCACCCAGATCAGTGCCGTCGTCGTAGCGCATGTTGGCGAATCTTGGTTCGAGATAGTCGGTTAGCGAGCCTGGATTGTGCCAGAGCACATCGGCGTAAAACTCTCGCCAAGCCAGCTCTTTGGCAAACACCACCTCACCGGCCGAATCGCTCAGTCGAGCGAGCAAGGTTCTCGGATGAATCTCACCGTGGGCCAGCGCGTGGCTCAGGTGGCTGGTGCCAGAGAGATCGGCTCGATTGCGGTTTTCGTCGTATCCGGTAAGTGCACCGCGTTCAATAAAACGTTCAAAGGTCTTAAGCGCATAACGTTCGCCAGCGCGAATGGTCTTTTTGGCAACCTGGATGCCCGCAAATTTTTCTTCAATCGCGGGAGAGTCGAAGCCAATGTGCGTCGAAGCACGACTCCAGAGCGCACCGGGGCTGAGTTGATACGGTTGCTCCCAGCCGAGGTTCATCCATGCTCGGTAAAACGGCGTGTAGACGCGAAATGGCGTGCCATCTAGCTTCAAGACTCTGCCCGGAGCAACCGCGTAGTTTCCGGGCCCAACGTGCAGCTTGAGGCCCGCAGCTTCGAGCGCCGCGCGGCTAGATTTCATAAACTCAACGGTTTTGGTGTCGTAAGCTGCGCTCACAAAGACATCGGTGATGCCTTCTGCTTTGGCTAGCGAGATGATGCCCGAGACCGGCTCACCTAAAACATTTAGTTTGTCGCCCAGGTCACGGTTGAGTTCACGCCAAGACTGCCAGAGTGACTCGCGACGCCAGGGGGAGTGCTCGCCAGAATCTTCGTAATCGATTGGGCTGACCACGGCAAAGACCCGCGAATCGGTTTTGCTGGCTAACTCGATGGCTTGGTTGAGCGCCGGATGATCGCTCAGCCGAAGATCGCGTCTAAACCAGAAAATGGTTGCCATCTAACTAAGCGACTTTCACCTTGGTCACCAAGCGCTGAAGCGTAAGTAAGGCAAGCGCGGTTGAAGCGCCGAGCATGTGCAGACCGACCAGCAGAGGCGGAACACCCCAGCGCGATTGCAGCACTCCGATAACGGCCTGGAAGACGATGGTTGCCAGCAGGAAAGCGCTGATTTTGAGGGCGCGCGAGCCCGATCGCTCGCCCGATTTCCACAGCAATGCAACCTGAACCAGAACCAGAATCAACAGCAGGTAGCCGGGGTAGGAGTGGTAGTGCTGCCAAAGCTCTAGGTCTAGACCGTTTCGAGGGGTTTTGGCGTCTCCCGAGTGCGGGCCTGCACCGGTCACCATTACTCCAACCAAAACCGCTACCCAACCAATCACCACGATCATGGCCGAGAGCACCGTAGACGGCGCGTTGCTCACCCAGCCCTTGGCTCTAGCGAACAAAACGGCTGCCAGGGCAATCATCACCGCACTGGTCACAAAGTGCAGCCCAACCACCCATGGGTTGAGGTTGGTCAAAACGCTGATGCCACCGATAACGGCCTGAGCAGGGATACCCAGGAGCAAGCCAACAGCTGGCTTGCGAAGTTTCAGCGATTTGCTTTCGGTGTAGCGAAACACCGTGACGAGGGTCAGCACCGCGATGACCACCAGGGCAAAGGTAAGCATGCGGTTGGTGAATTCGATGACACCGTGGATTCCCATGGCAGGCACGTTGACCAGCGACTCGGCCGTACAAGTTGGCCAGGTCGGACATCCGAGCCCTGAGCCGGTAAGACGCACGAAACCGCCGGTTACGACGATCGCGATCTGACTAACCAGCGATAGCCAGACATAAAGCGACAGGCGCTTTGCCGAAAACAGCGGAGCCAAGATAGCCAATCAAAAACCTTTCGAGTCTGCACTACCGCGCGCGCCCTGCCTCGTTTAGACTTGAGGCAGATTCAAGCCGGATTACCGACTTTTTGGGCGCTGTAGCCCGTGAGCATTCGCTCTAAACAAGTCTTACACGACGCTCGCTGACGTTATTCCAGCGCGGGCGTGTACCGGTGGGAACAATCAGCGCGACAGGCGTGTTGTGGCAGAAGAATTGAAGGAGGGTTGTCGTTGAACGACATCATCATTGACCGTCCGGAGCTAAACAGCCTCGGTATCTACGAATTCGGTTGGTCTGACAAAGACTCGGCTGGCGAAAACGCTAAACGTGGAATCAACACCGAGGTAGTAACCGACATCTCAGGCAAGAAATCCGAGCCAGAGTGGATGCTAGAAAACCGCTTGAAGGGCTTCGACTACTTCCTTCGCAAGCCAATGCCAAACTGGGGCGCAGACCTCTCAGGCATCGACTTCGACAACATCAAGTACTTTGTTCGCTCAACCGAGCGCCAGGCCACTTCGTGGGAAGACCTGCCAGACGACATCAAGAACACCTACGAGCGCCTCGGAATCCCAGAGGCCGAGCGTTCGCGCTTGGTTTCGGGTGTTGCCGCTCAGTACGAATCTGAAGTGGTTTACCACCAGATTCAAGAAGAGCTAGAAGCTCAGGGCGTTATCTTTCTCGACACCGACACC
>CANFPR010000040.1 GCA_947448975.1 Micrococcales bacterium
ACGGATGCCCAGGGGGAGTTTGCCAGCGCGAGCCCAATAACGGCCGCAATCAAAAGTAGGAGGGCTGCGTTTCGCTCGATCTTGAAGAATGAGAGCATCGTGGCCTTTCGGGGTTGGCAAATACGTGCCGACCAGACTTCCCAGCTCACCTATGCCAACTATAGCGTGGGGGCTTGCTGGGCTGGAGTCCGCTCAAATTCAGCGGTTTACATAACCTAGACGCAGGGCTATATCGCAGTGTTTTACTGCTGCCGCCACACGTTTAGCGGCTAGTGCTGTTCGCGCTCAATGCCCATTTCGTCGAGAATTCGGTTTAGATCGGCGATGCTCGCAAACTCGACGGCCATGATTCCCTTGGCCTTTCCAAGTGAAATGGTCACCTTGGTGCCCAGGCGGTCGCCCACCTGAGTGGCTAGTCCTTTGAGGTGATCCTGGCCACTGCCGGCACGAATCTTGCCGCGCTTCTCGACGGGCTTGGTGATTGCCACTAGCTCTTCGACGCCGCGCACCGAAAGACCCTCGTTAATCACCTTGTCGGCCATTGCCACGATGGTTGCCTCATCAGGCAGAGCCAAGAGTGCGCGTGCGTGACCAGCGCTCAAGACGCCGGCTGCAACCTTGCGCTGCACCGATGCAGGTAGGCGAAGCAGACGGATGGTGTTGGTGATGCGTGGTCGCGAACGACCAATGCGCTCGGCCAGCTGGTCTTGGGTGATGCCGAAATCTTCGAGAAGTTGCTGGTAAGCGCTGGCTTCTTCTAGTGGGTTGAGGTCGGCTCGGTGAAGGTTTTCGAGTAGTGCATCACGCAGCATGTTTTCGTCTGCGGTGTCACGAATGACGGCCGGAATCTTGATGAGACCCGCTTGTTTGCTGGCACGTAGGCGACGTTCACCCATGATGAGCTCGTAGCGCGGGCTGCCATCCTGCTCGCCGAGAGGGCGAACCACGATTGGCTGAAGCACGCCAAGCTCGCGAATTGAGTGAACCAATTCGGCGAATGCCTCGGGCTCAAAGACGGCTCGCGGCTGCTTGGGGTTTGGTGTGATTGCGTCGAGGTCTAGGTATCCGAAACGCGCTCCCGGCACTGCCAAAAGCGGCTGGGCTCCATCGGCGGCTTGGGCCTGACCGGTTGCCTCGGCCTGGTTAGCGTATGGGTTGCTAGTTTCGGCGGCATCTGAGCCAGACGAATCGTTGGGGTTGGGTACCGAGCTGGTTCCCGCCGCCGGAAAGAACACGTCGATCGGACGCTCCCCCGGTACTTCTGAAGTTGGAATCAATGCGCCAATACCGCGACCGAGGCCGCCTTTTCTATCTGCCATTTTGTTCTCCTCGAATAGCGATTTCGGCTGCAGCCTCAAGATAAGCGATGGCTCCAGACGACTTTCGGTCGTAATTCACAACGGTTTTGCCATAAGACGGTGCCTCAGAAACCCTTACAGACCGCGGAATTACGGTGGTTAGGGTCTGAGTAGGGAAGAAATTGCGCACTTCGGCTGCAACATCGCCGGCCAAGCGGGTGCGGTTGTCAAACATGGTTAGCAGAACGGTGCTCACCTGAAGATCTGGGTTCAGTCTCTGCCTGATCATGCCAATGTAGTCCTGCAACTGCTGCACGCCTTCGAGCGCGTAGTACTCGCACTGAATCGGCACCAGAACCTCGAGCGCTGCGACCCAAGCGTTAATCGTGAGAAGCCCAAGGCTCGGTGGGCAGTCGATAAAGACGTAATCTGGGCGCACTTCGCATTGAGCGAGGTAGTTTCCGATTGCTTCACGCAGCTTGTATTCGCGGCGATCGGTCATAACGAGCTCTAATTCGGCGCCAGTTAGGTGAATTGTGGCTGGAACGCAGGTGAGATTGGGCGACTCGGGAGACTGTTTGACTACTTGAGCCAACGGAATGCCCTTGATGAGCACGTCATAGATGCTCTCGATGTTCTTGTGGTGGTCGATTCCGAGGGCCGTTGAGGCGTTTCCCTGTGGGTCGAGGTCGATCACTAGAACCTTTAGACCCTTGGATGCGAGGGCTGCCGCGATGTTTACCGCGGTAGTGGTCTTGCCGACTCCACCTTTTTGGTTCGAAATCGTAAAGACTCGGGTGAACTTGGGCTTTGGAAAGGTCAGTTCGTCGAGGCGTCTTAGGCGCGTGTTGTTCTCTGAAAGCTCTCGAAGCAGCGGTGAATCGCTCATGAAGTTATCGGGATGTTTCACGTGAAACCTTAGTTAGGTCGCCGAGAGTGCCTGGAGCGTTTGAATTGGCTCCCGAAGCGCGCCATCCCGTGGGTTCGGGGCTAGACTCCAGTCGATTGGCGGGAAAGCCGTGGCCCGGCAGAACCGTCGCTGGGGTCGAAACGTCGCTTTCAGCGGCCGTTTCCAGCTGGTTTGAGATGCTTTTAGTGTCTTCCATGGGTGCAATCAGACTAGCGTAGTGCGAACAACCAAAGTGGGTTCGTCGAGAAACTGAGCGCCGGTGTGAATAAGTTCGAAGCCCTTGATTGCCAGCTTCTTCGATAACTTACGAGATTCCTCAACCTCTTCTTGCGCCTTGCCGCCTTTTAGAGCGATGATCGCGCCGCCGTGGCGGGTGAGCGGAACAGTAAGGCGAAGTAGCTTAGGTAGAGCCGACACTGCCCGGGCGGTGACGAGGTCATAAACCTCCCCCACTTCTTCGGCTCGAGCTCGCAAGACAGACACATTCTTTAGCCCCAACTCTGAAACAACCAACGAGAGCCAGTCGCTTCTGCGTTCCATGGGCTCAATCAGGGTGAAATGCGCGTTTGGTTGGGCAATCGCCATTGGAATACCAGGCAGACCCGCCCCAGAGCCAACATCGGCGACGGAGACTCCGTCTGGCACCAGTTCGGCGACCACTGCTGAGTTCAAGATGTGGCGAGTCCAGAGCTTCGGCATCTCACGTGGGCCGAGTAGCCCTAGAAGATCACCGTCACGCACCAAAAGTTGAGCGTACTGGCGCGCTAGACCAATGCCAGCCCCAAAAACGGATGCGGCAACAGCTGGTTCCACCTCGGGGGTGAAATCCTGCAGTTCTTCCTGATTACTCATGTCTCAATCTTCCAATGTTTCACGTGAAACTACGCACAATCCAACGAAAACGGCGCTACAGGTCAAAGGAAAAGGGCCGGAGCGCTGGCTCCGACCCTGTTCCAAGCCCTGATTAGGCAGGCTTTACAACGATGTGGCGCTCTTTGCCTTCGCCCTCAGACTCTGAGATGAGTCCGGCTGCAGAAACCAAGTCGTGCACGATCTTGCGCTCGTACGATGATGCCGGCTTCATGTGAACGGCCTCGCCCTGGTCTTTTACCTTCTCGATGATGCGGTTGACGATGCGGCCGAGGTCGTCGGCACGCTTCTGGCGTGAGCCACCGACATCCAAGATCAAACGGCTGAATGAGTTGGTCTTCACCTGAACGGCAAGACGAGTTAGCTCCTGAAGAGCCTCCACGGTCTCTGGCTCGGCAATTAGTGAGAGGTTGCTCTTAGGGTCTTCGCTAGAAATAGCTAGGTAAGCGCGGCCTTGGCGTACATCGATGTCGATGTCTCCGTCGAGATCGAAGATGTCAAGCAGCTCTTCGAGGTAGTCGGCGGCAATGTCGCCCTCTTCTTCTAGGGCTTTGGCGCTGCGAGGCTCCTCGTCGCGGCCGTGCTTGCGGTCGGCTTTAGTTTCGCCGGCTTCGCTGTCTGCAGCGTCGTCGGCAGCTTCAACAACCTCGTCGATTGCTACAACTTCGGTCTCTGCAACGGTTTCGTCGGCAGTAACTTCTGGGTTTTGCTTCTTTGGCATGATTTCCTACTTCTTCTTAGGCTTCTTGCGGGTTGGCTGGCTTCGCTGACCCTTTGGTTCTGGCTTTAGTTCGTCTGGCACTTCGCCTTCGATTACTTCAGGCAAGGCGAGCTTGCCCTTGGCGGCTAGGCGCGCCTGGAGCTGATCGTGCGCTACCGAACCAGGTGTTGGCATGCGCTTGATGACTACGTACTGCTGACCCATGGTCCAGAAGTTGGAGACCAACCAGTAGAACATGACGCCGAGTGGAAACGAGACACCAGAAACGGCAAACATGATCGGGAACAGCCACAGCATGACCTTCTGGGTCTGCATGTACTGGCTGTTCTGCAGGTTCGCAGGGGTCTGGTTCTTCGAGATGATCTGTCGCTGAGTGATGAACTGCGAGGTGGTCATCAAGATAACCATTGCCGCGGCCAAGAAGCGCACGGTGTTGGTTGATGCGGTTAGGAAGGTCTCGCTAAGTGGCGCACCAAAGAAGGTGGCCTGCGAGAAGTCCTTTGAAAGCTCGGCGGTGAGAAGGCCAACGCCGGCCTTGGCGTGCTGCGCCTCGTTGAGCACGAAGAAAAGGCTCATGAAGATAGGCATCTGGGCCAATAGCGGCAAACAAGAAGACAGTGGGTTCGAGCCGGTGCGCTTGTAGAGCTCCATTTGCTCCTTGGCAAACGCTTCGCGAGATTCGCGGTCGCTCTTGCCCTTGTACTTCTTCTGCAGCTTTTGAAGCTCAGGCTGAAGCAGCACCATTCCACGCTGGCTCTTGATCTGGCGAACAAAGAGCGGAATCAGAGCTGCACGCACCACGAGAACCAAGCCGGTGATGGCTAGCACCCAGGTGAGGCCGTCGCCACTGCGAAGACCGAGGAAAGTGAAGAGGTTGTGGAATGCCACTAGTAGCAGTTCTACGACCCACTTGACTGGATAGAGAATATCCGGCATTTGTTGCCTTTCTTTTGGCGTCTGATCCTGACGGAAAAGACTAAAGCGTTATGTAAAGCAGTTATTTCCTGCCATCCAAGCCCAAACTCTGCGAGAGAGGCTCAAAAATCAGAGAAACCGCTACTTCTTCTTCAGTTAGTTGAAGTCTTTTGTGCTGAGCCAACATCTTTGTTGACGCCACCACGAGAAACCACGTAGCCGTTGTGGTGCACCGCGAAGTGACCAGATCCGGCCTTGACCTCGTCTACTCCGCCATGGCTCCAAGGGTTGCACCTCAGAATTCGCCAAGCCGTGAGCACCGAGCCCAAAACAAAGCCCCGCTGCTGAATTTGGCCGAGACCATAGGCAGAGCAGGTTGGGTAGTAGCGACAAACGTCTCCGTAAAGCGGAGAGATCAGCTTGCGCCATCCGAGTATGAAAGCGATAAAAGCGTTTCTGGGCAAAAGCCAGACCGATTCAACCGCTTTAATAACCGAATTCATTGATCGACTACCTTCTTGAACCCAACGGTGATTGAGCTCAGGAATTCTTCTCGAAGTCTATTCCACTCGAGTTCGGCAGCACCGGCCTGTGCGCGAACCACGGCGTCGAATCCGCCGGGATGCTGTGCCAGAACTTCGCGAGCGATGGCTCGCATGCGGCGCTTAACCAGGTTGCGGCCTACGGCCCCCGCCACGGTCTTGCCCACGATAAAACCAAAGCGGGCATGAGACAAGGTCTCATCCCGCTTTAGGTAGATGACTAGGTGTTGACTGCCGAATCGACGGCCGCTCTTCATTGCCGAGCGGAACTGGTCTGAGTTGGTCAGTCTGTTCGCGCGAGCGAGCAAGTTTTGGCTAGGCCGAAAGCTCGACGCGACCCTTGCGACGACGAGCAGCCAGGATGGCGCGGCCGGCACGGGTCTTCATGCGCAAACGGAAACCGTGGGTCTTTGCACGACGACGGTTGTTTGGCTGGAAAGTGCGCTTGGACATTGGTGATCACTCCAAAATCTAGGGTTGAGACTAGAGATAGTGTCGGTGGTCCGACGTTTACCGTTGAGCTTCGGCAAGTCTCACGCCGAGCAACCTGTTAAAACTACGCCAATTAACACCGATTGGTCAAGTTTTTCTTTGAGAAAACTAAAAGAGAATAAATTCTGCGCTCGGGCTACTTGTCGGCAGCAAACTTCGCCATCTACGCGCCGACTCCAAACCGGCCCTCGTTTAACCAAAATGCGACGGGTCGTTACCAAAAAAGTTGCCGTGACACACCGACACAATTTGCAATTTGCCGAACCAATTCACTTGAATGTCTTGATAAAGATTTTTTGTGCGAAGAATCTGTTATTCACAGGCCGAAAAAAGTTATCCACATGCTCTCCACAATCGCCTAGTATTGTGGAGAACTCGGGTAAATAAAAGGGAAACAGATGTCAGACACCAGCGTAGAAGCCAATCTTTGGCAAAGCGCGCTGGCGCACCTGGAGAAAGACCAGCGAGTTGCCGCCTCAATGATGGGCTTCGCTCAGCTGGCAGTGGTCAAAGGCGTAATCGGCAGCACCCTCTACCTTGAGGTTCCAAACGACCTAACTCGCTCCATGTTTGAACAGCGCATGAAAGACATGGTCAACGACGCAATCACATCGGTCGCAGAGCAGTCTGACGCCGCATTCGTAAACTCATTCGCCATCGTGGTGAACTCGAGCATCGGTAACAGCTACACCCCAACGGTTGCAGCAACCTCAGCCGCGGCCAACACCGAAGACGAGATCGGTTCGTCGCTGCCGGCCATCCAGGCAGACTCAGGCTTCGCACCATCGAAGAACACGTCAAGCTTCGAATCTAAGCTCAACCACAAGTACACCTTCGAGAACTTCGTTATGGGTTCAACCAACATCTTCGCCCGTGCTGCTGCCTTCGCGGTTGCCGAGAGCCCGGCCAAGGCCTACAACCCGCTTTTCATCTACGGAAACTCCGGCCTAGGCAAAACCCACTTGCTTCACGCCATCGGTCACTACGCGCTGAGTCTGTATCCCCGTTTCAAGGTTCGCTACGTTTCGAGCGAAGAGTTCACCAACGACTTCATCAACGCCATTCAGAACAACCGATCGGCAGCATTCCTAAGTGAATACCGCGACATCGACGTGCTTCTGATCGATGACATCCAGTTTCTATCTGGTAAAGACCAGACCCAAGAGGCTTTCTTTCACACCTTCAACGCCCTGCACGACGCCAACAAACAGGTGGTAATCACCTCGGATGTCGCGCCAAAAGACCTCATCGGATTCGAAGACCGCATGCTTTCGCGTTTCGAATGGGGTTTGCGCGTAGACATCCAGGCTCCAGAGCTCGAAACCCGCATCGCAATTCTTCGCAAGAAGGCTGAACTTGAGAAGATCAAGGTTCCAGACGAGTGCCTTGAGTTCATTGCTGAGCGCGTTCAGTCGAACGTGCGCGAGCTTGAGGGCACGCTCATCCGTGTTATTGCCTACGCGAACCTAAGCCGCAAGCAGGTTGACCTCGCGCTAACCCAGACAGTGCTCAAGGATGTCGCGCCGGCAACCCAAGACACCGTGATTGCGCCAATCGAAATCATCAACGCAGTGAGCACTTACTACAAGATCACTCCCGATGAGATTTACGGCAACTCACGCACCGCCGCCATTGCCATGGCCCGCCAGATTGCCATGTACATTTGCCGCGAGCTCACGAACCTTTCGCTGCCAAAGATTGGCCAGCTGTTTGGTAACCGCGACCACACAACCGTGATGTACGCCAACCG
>CANFPR010000041.1 GCA_947448975.1 Micrococcales bacterium
ATGTTCGACATGGTGCCCACATAAGAAGGCTCACCAATAAACACAGCCTTAGCATCTGGATGCTCGGCAAGAGTTTCGGCCAGTCGGGTCGACGGCAGGTATTCGGGCAATCCGGTTTCGGGGTTGATCTCGGGGCGAACCCAAATAGGAGTGACACCCGCATAAACGAGGCCAACCAGCACGCTCTTGTGCAAGGTTCTAGAAACGATCACCTTATCGCCGGGGCCAGCCACCGCCATAACGGCTGCGTGGTTTGAGCCGCTCGACCCGTTCACACCGAAACGGCAGAGGTCGGCATCCCAGAGAGAAGCGGCAAGCGCCTCGGCCTCGAGAATGAGGCTCGGCGAAATGCGGTGGGTGTGGTTGCCTGGAAGCACAGGGATGTCGCCATCGACGATGGCACCGGTTAGGTCGGTTCGGCCTTTATGGCCAGGGATTTGGAATGGCGACCGGTCGGTCTCCATGTCACGTATCCACGCGTCTAGTAGGGGTGCGGAAGTTCGCAAGCCCATAGGGTCTTTCGGATCAAGCAGAGTTGCTGCGCCAAACGCGTGCTGTGACAATATCCCGCCTAACTTTTATGGCTTTCGCCTCGTAAACCTTTTATGGCCGAAGCCATTTATAGCACCTCAACCTGAACGGAATTCAGCCGAGGGATGAAGAAAGGACCGGGGCGATTAGGCCCCGATCCTCTCAACATTGAGTTTGTTTGGTGGAGTTTAGAACTCAACCTTGGTGACGCTGGTGTCTAGTGGAATACCAGGGCCGAAAGTGGTTGCAACTGCACCCTTGATTAGGTACTTGCCCTTCGAAGACGAAGGCTTCAAGCGCATGATCTCGTCGAGTGCAACATCTAGGTTCTCGCCCAGCTGCTGTGCGGTGAACGAAGACTTACCAATGATGAAGTGAAGGTTAGCCTGCTTGTCAACGCGGAACTCGATCTTTCCGCCCTTGATGTCGGTAACTGCCTTCGCTACGTCTGGGGTAACGGTTCCGGTCTTAGGGTTTGGCATGAGGTTACGCGGACCAAGCACCTTACCTAGGCGACCCACCTTACCCATGAGCTCTGGGGTTGAAACTGCAGAGTCGAAGTCGACCCATCCTGCAGCAACCTTCTCGATTAGCTCGTCGCCACCGACTTCGTCGGCTCCGGCTGCGCGGGCTGCGTCGGCAGCTGCACCGGTTGCGAACACGATAACGCGAGCGGTCTTACCGGTTCCGTTAGGAAGCGATACGGTGCCGCGGATCATCTGGTCGGCCTTGCGAGGGTCAACACCAAGCTTGAATGCAACCTCGATGGTGGCGTCAAACTTGCTGGTTACGGTCTCTTTGACCAGGGTTA
Organism: Micrococcales bacterium; assembly: GCA_947448975.1. Classification (GTDB taxonomy): domain Bacteria; phylum Actinomycetota; class Actinomycetes; order Actinomycetales; family Microbacteriaceae; genus Rhodoluna. The sequence continues at coordinate 1,343 of CANFPR010000041.1, forward strand.
CTGCTTCAGCTGGGGTGTAGAACTTGCCAGGCTGAATCTTTGCTGCTGCGGCTTCGTAAGCCTTGCTGCGCTTTGCCATTCTGTTATTCCTTTTCTTGTTGGTCACAGTTGTGGTCTGCGTGCCGCGCTGGGCACTCCCACTACTTATCTTTTGTGGCGATGAAACACGGATGCTTCGCCGCCGGTTGCCCGAGTTACCTCAAGCGTTTTGCCCGAGTTGCCCCGAGCAAGTTTTTGGTGGCCTAGGCCTCGACGGTGATGCCCATGCTGCGGGCGGTTCCGGCGATGATCTTGGCTGCGGCCTCAACGTCGTTTGCGTTTAGGTCGGTTAGCTTCTGCTCTGCGATCTTTAGAACCTGTTCGCGGCTTAGGTTGGCAACCTTCACGGTGTGTGGGGTTGACGAGCCCTTAGCTACGCCAGCTGCCTTCTTGATTAGCTCAGCTGCTGGTGGGGTCTTCAGAACGAAGGTGAACGAGCGGTCTTCGTAAACGGTGATTTCAACCGGTACGACGTTTCCGCGCTGGTCTGCAGTTGCGTTGTTGTACGCGGTGCAGAACTCCATGATGTTCACACCGTGCTGACCAAGTGCCGGACCAATCGGTGGAGCTGGGTTAGCAGCGCCCGCCTGGATCTGGAGCTTGATCATTCCAGTGATCTTTTTCTTCGGTGCCATTTGTTATTCCTTTGGTTTGTTTGGGAACTCTATAAAAATCTTTGAAAACTAGTTGAGGGGTCCGACCTGCTCGAAGCCAAGCTCCACAGGAGTTTCGCGCTCGAACAGTGAAACAAGCACGGTGAGCTTGCCGCTCTCTGGCTTGATTTCGGAGATGGTGCCTGGAAGACCCGCGAACGAACCGTCGCGAATCATGATGCTCTCGCCAATCTTGTAATCCACGCTGATTGGAATCGCCTTCGACTTGCCACGAACGGCAACCGAACCCTTAGCGGCAGCCTTGGCGGCGGCCTCTTCAGGAAGTTCGTAAAGCCACTTCTTGAGCATTTCGAAAGCTTCGCTTGGGCGAAGTGGCGTTGGGTTCTGCGAGTTGCCGACGAAGCCGGTAACCGCAGGAGTGTGGCGAATAAGTGCCCATGAGTCTTCGTTTAGTTCCATGCGGATCAAAACGTAACCAGGAACCTTCACCTTGGTAACAAGCTTGCGCTGGCCGTTCTTGATTTCAACGGTGTCTTCGAGAACTACTTCGATCTGCAAGACGTCGTCTCCACCAGCCTGGGTTAGGCGACGGTTTTCAACGTTCTGCTTTACGCGCTTCTCGTAGCCGGCGTATGAGTGAACTACGTACCACTTGCCAGGAAGTGCACGAAAATCTGCACGGAACTGGGAGTAAGGGTCTTCGTCTTCTTCGGTTTCTGCTGCAACTTCTGCAACCGGCTGCGCCTGCTCTGCAGCGACCTCTGCGTCAACCTCGTCAACTGCAACTTCTTCAACGTCAATAACTACGTCGTCGGCTGCATCTAGGGCTAGCTCGTCGGCTGCTTCAAGTGCTTCGTCGGTTTCTTCGGCGATGGCGTCTTCGGCCTCGTGCACTGCTTCAACGGCGTCAATTTCGAGCTCTAGCTCGTCGCGCTCGATTTCACTCACGGTGGCTTCCTATCGTTTGAAAAGTCTGTTTTGTATTTGCTGTAAAAGTTTTAGGCGGTTGCAGTTGGGGTAAACAAGAACTGCACTACATAGAAGAAGGCCCAGTCGAGAATTGCAATCAGAATCATGACCACGGTCACGAAGCCCAACACCACGAAGGTGTAGTTGCGAAGCTCAGCCCAGGTAGGACGGGTGACTTTGCCTAGCTCGCCAATAACCTGCTTGATAAACAGGATGACGCGAGCAATCGGCCCACGCGCAGTCGCGCGGTCGGCCTTGGCCTTGTCGACGAGATTCTCTGATGCCTCGTACTCTTCTGCCATCGTTCTTCCTTCTGTTTCAGTTTGCAACCGAAGTTGCAACTTGCAGGGCGGACAGGACTCGAACCTGCAACCTGCGGTTTTGGAGACCGCTGCTCTACCAATTGAGCCACCGCCCTAGACGGTTGGTAGCCGGCACGGTTAGCTTGCGCTTTTAGTGCTTGGTAACTGCCGAAGCATCCGTGGCATCACCCCTGAAAAAGGCAGACTTCTAGATTGAAATCTAAGGTGATTAATTTGCCAGATTAGGCTCCGGAAGTTGTCAACTACCTCCTAGGAGTTTAGCCCACAGTTGCCCATAAATGCAAAGGGAAAGTGGGCTGAAGGGTACAAAATGACCAACCGAGCCCCGAACGGTTTAGCGCTGAAGGTAGGCTTAATGCATGCCTGAATTTGCCAGAATCTCAAAACGCATCGGCGCGATTGCCGAATCGGCCACCCTCAAGGTTGACGCCAAGGCCAAAGGCCTGCAGGCCGCCGGTCGCCCGGTTATCTCTTACGCAGCCGGCGAACCAGACTTCGCCACACCAAACCACATCGTTGAAGCCGCCGTTCTGGCCGCTCGCGACCCCAAGAACCACCGCTACACGCCCGCAATCGGTTTGCCCGAACTGCGCGAAGCGATCGTTGCAAAGACCAAGCAAGACTCTGGCACCGAGTACACCGCCGCCCAGGTTGTGGTGACCAACGGTGGCAAGCAGGCCGTCTATCAAGCCTTTGCAACCCTCTTGGATGCAGGCGACGAAGTGCTTTTGCCTTCTCCGTACTGGACCACGTACCCAGAGGCGATTGCCCTGGCTGGCGGCAAGACCGTAGAAGTTTTCGCTGGCTCAGACCAGAACTACAAGGTCACCGTGGCTCAGCTCGAGGCTGCCCGCACCGAACGCTCGAAGGTTCTGCTGTTCTGCTCGCCTTCGAACCCAACCGGATCGGTTTACTCACGCGAAGAAGTTGAGGCCATCGGGCGCTGGGCTTACGAGCACGGCCTGTGGATCATCTCTGACGAGATTTACCAGAACCTCACCTACGACGGCGTGAAGGCAGTTTCGGTTACCGAGGCAGTGCCCGAGATGATCGACCGCACCATCTTGGTAAATGGTGTTGCAAAGTCTTATGCCATGACCGGCTGGCGTTTGGGCTGGATGGTCGGCCCGCTCGACGCCATGAAGGCTGCCGGCAACCTGCAGTCGCACCTGTCGTCGAACGTTTCGAACATTTCGCAGCGCGCAGCCATTGCCGCCCTAACCGGCCCGCAAGAAGAGGTTGAGGCAATGCGTGAGTCGTTCGACCGTCGCCGCAAGCTTGCAGTTGCCGAGCTAAACAAGATTCCGGGGTGGGTAGCTCCAATGCCAGAGGGTGCGTTCTATGTTTACTCAGACGTCTCGGGCGTTCTGGGCCGAGAGTGGGGCGGCAAGCAGATCAACACTTCGCTCGAACTCTGCGATTACATCTTGGATGCTGCTGAGGTAGCACTGGTTCCTGGTGAGGCTTTCGGCCCGTCTGGTTATGTGCGAATGAGTTACGCGCTCGGTGATGGCCCGCTTCTCGAGGGCATTCAGCGCCTGCAGAAGCTGTTTGCTTAGAGCCTTCGCGGTTTGGGCGAGCTAGAAGCCGATTAGGTTTGGCTCTGGCACCAGGTTTACGCCCCAGCGATTTGCAACTTGCAACTGAATGAAACTTGCCAGTTCGCGCACCTGCTCGGCCGTTGCAAAACCTCGGTTGGTAATTGCAAGCGAATGTTTGGTTGACAGCGCCGCTTGAGAATCTCCCAACTTGAAGCCCTTTGGCAATCCGGAGTTTTCAATCAACCACGCCGCACTCAGCTTGACGCTGCCATCTTCTTGCAACCAGCGCGGGGCATCTCCAGGGATGCTTCGCGAAAAGCCATCGCTCACAATCGGGTTTGTAAAGAACGAACCGCAAGACCAGGTGTCGTGATCAGCCTCGTTGAGCACCATTCCCTTTAGCGCGCGAGTAGCAATAACCGATTCACGCACCTCAGCAGGATTAGTGACCGGGCGGCCCAGTGCTTCGGTGAGGCGAACGAGCGCCTCACGCTCGGGCTGAAACTCCTCGAGCACAAACTCAACCCAAGTAATCACTCCCAAGCGACCGCCGCTTTTAAAGATGCTGTCGCGGTAAGCAAAGCCGAGTTCGGCAGCAGTTAGCTCAACCACTTCGTGAGTTTTGTAATCCAAGAATTCGACGCGTGAGATGGTTTCTGCAACCTCTTGGCCGTAAGCCCCGATGTTTTGAACGGGGGCGGCACCGACGCATCCTGGAATGCCGCTGAGCGCTTCGACACCGGTGAGGTTGTTTGCAACCGTGTATGCAACAAAGTTGTCCCAGTTTTCACCGGCTTGCACGCGAACTGTTGAGCCTTCGCGTTCGATGCCAAAGTTTTCAGTCTTGATAACCGAAAACTCTTCAAGATTTTCTGAGGCCACAATATTGCTGCCGCCACCGAGCACAAACCACTGATCGGCTTCACTCCAGGTTTCAACTGCGCTCGAAATGAGCTCATCGCGAGTGGTGGCCACAAACATGTTTGCGGGAGTGCCGCCCACACGTATCGTGGTTAGTTCGCTCAGAGATTTCGGCATGATCTTGCAGCGCCTAGAGGCGAACGCGCGCCTGCGCCTTGCCCAAAACCGCGGTGTCGTTGAAGGTGGCGGTTAGGTCTACGCGAACATCGCCGGTTTCGGCGTTGATCTCGCCGATCTTGCCAACAACCTTGAGAATGGCCCCATCAGCGGCGTCGACTACAACTGGCTTAGTGAAGCGCACTCCGTAATCGATAACCCTGCCGGCATCGCCAATCCAGTCGGCTGCCACCTGAACGGCAACACCCATGGTGAGCATTCCGTGAGCAAGAACGCCAGGTAGGCCAACAGCTGCGGCAAAGTCGTCGCGGTAGTGAATCGGGTTGAAATCGCCCGATGCTCCCGCGTAGCGCACGAGCGAATCGCGGGTTAGGTGGAACTCGCGCGAACCGATCTCTTGGCCTACTTCGAGACCAGCAATGTTGATGTGAGTCATTCGTCGCCCCTAACTACGAGCGTTGAGATTGCGGTGCAAACCAGAGCACTGGAGGCATCGAAGATTTGAGTTTCGAAAGTGATCATCGAGTGGGCACCGAGGCTTTTGACGCTCGCCACGGTTAGCTGGCTGGTGAGTTCGTCGCCTGCAACGATTGGGCGAACGTGCACAAAGCGCTGGTCGCCGTGAACCACACGGCTAAAGTCGATGTCTGCTTGGGGGTCGCCGAGCACGGTGGCCAGGCTGCGCTCTTGAATGACAACCGCGAAGGTTGGCGGTGCAACCACGTCGGTGTATCCGGCGGCTTGAGCTGCAAAGACATCGTGGTTTACAGAGTTGGTTGACATTACCGCGTGGGCGAATTCGCGGATCTTTTCGCGACCGACCAAATAAGGTTCGGTGGCGGGATACTTCTTGCCCTCAACATTGGCATTGACCATGCCTACAAGCGTAGACGAAAAGCAAAAAGCCGGCCCGAAGGCCGGCTTGCTTTATAACTGTTGGTAGCTGGGGCGGGACTCGAACCCGCGACCCCACGATTATGAGTCGTGTGCTCTAACCACCTGAGCTACCCAGCCATGGAGCCCCGAGACAGGATTGAACTGTCGACCCCTTCCTTACCATGGAAGTGCTCTACCACTGAGCTATCGGGGCGTGACCAAAATCGCACTTGGCGCAGGCACCAGAAAAGATTAGCACTTTAGGCGCATGCTCACAAAACGAGTTTTGTCGATCAGAACCGCTTTATTGCCAAGACGTTTTCTGTTTTACAAACTACTGTCGCGCGAAAATGCGACGTCTACTTGTCGATTCTCCACGCGTTTACAGACAGCTTGTGGCCAGGCAGGTGGAGGTGATTTCCATCTGACTTGATCTTGCCGCCACCGTAAATGTTTACAGCCTTTTTCAGACCAGGCACTGCATCTTTGTGCAACGAAATCTTCTTGTCTTCGCCGCGAGTTACGACTACCAGAATGCTCTGCTTGCCGTTTTCACGAACATATGCAACAGCCTCCTTCGAGGCGTAAACGAACCGCATCGAGCCATCGGTGAGCGCCTTGTTTTCGCGACGCAACTTAGCCAACGCGGCGTAGGTGTCGATCAGTGTTGGGTCGGTTGGCAGCTCGCCGTTCCAAGGCAGCGGGGTGCGAGCG
>CANFPR010000042.1 GCA_947448975.1 Micrococcales bacterium
GACTGCGTAAGTTTAGTGAACCTACCTGAACGTTGGTTCTATTCCGCCTTGACTAAACTTGTCTAGTGCCCGGCCCTCGTAGCTCAGTGGATAGAGCAAGAGCCTTCTAATCTCTTGGTCGTAGGTTCGATTCCTACCGAGGGCGCAAAAAATCACATGGCTTAGGAGCTGAAATGTCTGATTCGCTACCCCCATGCCCAAAATGTTCGAGCATCTACACCTATGAGATGGAACCGCTCCTGGTTTGTCCCGAGTGCGCTCACGAGTGGACCCCCGAAGTCGAAGCGGTTGAATCTGAGGTGGTCGTTAAAGACGCCGTAGGCAACGTGCTGCAAGACGGTGACACGGTGACCATCATCAAAGATCTGAAGGTAAAGGGTTCGTCAACGTCTATAAAGGTTGGCACCAAGGTTCGTAACATTCGCTTGATTTCGGCAAACGACGGTCACGACATCGATGCAAAGGTCGATGGATTCGGGTCGATGTACCTAAAGTCGAGCATCGTGAAGAGAGTGCTCTAGGAGAGCACTAGTGGATCGCCGCTCGTGAAGAAAAAACCTAAGAACTAGGTCATTTCCAAGGTGCTTGAAACCTCACGGTGAAACCATGTCTAGCGACTAGAGCCCCACAGCTGAAATGGTTTTCTTGAGAGCTTCGGCCGATGCGATGAACTTACCGAGTTCGTTAGCGCTCATCTCCATTGGAATGGTTCGTTCGGCTCCCTGGCGATTCACCACGGTTGGCACGCTCAGTGCCACATCACTTACGCCCAGGTAATCCTTGATCACAGACGACACTGGCAAAATAACCGATTCGTCGCGCAGAATCGCCTCGACTATCCGAGCGGCGCTCAACCCAATGGCGTAGTTGGTTGCGCCTTTACCTTCGATGACTTTGTAGGCTGCGTTTTTCACGCTGTTGGCAATTTCTTCCAGTTCACCTAAAGCCAGGGGAGCGCTGTTACCGAGACGCCATTCCGAAAGTTTTACCGGCCCAATTTTGGCTTCCGACCAGAGAGCGAATTCGCTATCGCCGTGTTCGCCAACAATCATGGCGTGCACCGATTCGATGCTGATGTTCAACCGCTCGGCAAGCTGCCAACGTAGGCGAGATGAATCGAGCACGGTGCCCGACGAGAACACTCTGTTCGCCGGTAATCCCGAGATCTGCACCGCTGCGTAGGCAAGAACGTCGCAGGGGTTGGTGACCAAAAGAAAAATCGCATCGGGCGCTAGGCGAAGCAAATCGGGCATTAGCTTTTGCAAGATTTTGACGTTGGTCGCCGCCAAATCGAGGCGGGTCTGGCCGGGTGCTTGTTTAGCGCCGGCAGTGATGACAACGACATCGCTGTTGCGAACAACCTCGATATCGTCGCCACCGTATACGCTGCTGGGACTTGTGAATTGTGACCCGTGCGCTAGGTCGAGAACCTCGGCCTCAACCTTGGCCTTATTCACGTCGTAGATTGCCACCTCGCCGGCGATGCGCTTGATGAGAAGGGCGTAGGCAGTCGAGGTGCCAACCGCACCTGCACCGATAATGGCAACTTTTGTTCGTTGGGTCATGGGGCTATTTTGGCAGTAATGACTTCATCTGGTTGTAGATGATCTGCGATGCCTTAACCGGCATGTATCGAACCATCTTGTCCATCATCGATGCGTCACTTCCAACGAATACGCGAGCCTTGTCGGCCTCGATTCCGTCGAGCATGATTTCGGCAGCCTTTGGCGCCGGCGTCATCTTAAATGCCGATGCATCGGCACCCTCCGGCATCTCCATTGAGATTCCCGAGTTAGCCGCGATGTTGGTGCCGATGGCTCCAGGGTAAATCGTGGTCACGTGCACTTTGGTGCTCATGAGCTCACTGCGGAGACCTTCGGTAAACAGTTTGATGGCAGCCTTCGAAGCTCCGTAGATCGTCTGACCCGGCACTGGTCCGTATCCGCCCATCGACGAAACGTTTGCGATGTGCGCCTCGCTACGCTTGCGCAGCTCTGGCAGAAACGCCTTCACCATGTTCACCGGACCGTTGAAGTTGACGTTCATCACGCGGTCGATGTGTTCGAAGTCGAGGTCAGCAACGAAAACGAAGGGCTGAATAATGCCCGCATTGTTAATCAGAACATCGACCGAACCAAAGGCTTTCATTACGGATGCCGGCAACGCAGCAACCTCGGCTCGGTTGGTTATGTCGAGCACAGAGTAGGCAAAGTGCTTCTTGTCTGCGGCCAGTTCGGCTGTTTCCTTTAGGTTTTTTTCGTTGATGTCGACGCCGTAAACCTTTGCGCCCCTGCGGATGGCCTCGAGGGTCATTTCGCGACCCATGCCGTTTCCGGCTCCGGTGATTACAACTACTTTTTTATCTAGTTTCATTGTGTTGCCTCCTTATTCGTCACACTACTCCTGTAATCATTTGGACACAAACGACCCATCGAGGCGGCCGTCGGGAACAAATGCCGATAAATGCTGTTTGCTTGAAACATGAACCTAAACGAAACCCCACTTGAACTTATCGACGGAACCCCCACGAGCTTTGCTCAGCTAGCCAAAGGCCCGGTGCTGGTAGTCAACGTTGCATCCAAGTGCGGTCTAACGCCACAATACGAAGCGCTGGAGGGCCTGCAGAAGGCTTACGGGGCCAAGGGGTTCACGGTCGTTGGCGTACCCACCGACCAGTTCAAACAAGAACCTGGCAGCAACGATGAGATTCTCGAATACTGCTCAACCACCTGGGGTGTGACTTTTCCGATGCTCGCAAAAACCAAGGTCAATGGTTCAAGCACGCATCCGCTTTACAAGCAGCTCAAGAAGACCAAAGATTCACTTGGCCTAAGCGGTCCAATCATGTGGAACTTTGAGAAGTTCCTGGTGCTACCAAACGGCGAGGTTCACCGCTTTCGACCAACCACAAAGCCAGACTCGGCTGAAATTGTGCAGTTGATCGAGGCAAACCTCTAGTTCTTGGGCTGGTCGCTTAGAAGTTCGGCGTCCATCGGCAGTGTCGGCGCTAGCGGGAATTCACCCTTTAGCTCAAGCGACAGCCCCGAAATCGCATCGAGAACCGAATCTTTGCGAGTAATACCGGGCAGCGGAACAACCTTTGGCGAAAGCGAACGAAGCCAAGCTACCGTCACCGCGTAGGTGCTCGCGCCATGAGCTTCGGCGAATGCCACTAACTCTGGCGAGGCATCCCAGGCATGTGCACCCTTCATCGGCGACCAAGGTAGATAGGCGATGTCGAACTCCTCGCACACCTCCAGAACGTCTAGTTCCTGTCGATAAGCAGGGCTTAACTGATTTTGAACCGTAGCGATAGGGCCGATAACCTCAACGGCACGGCGCAGCTGCGAAGCGCTGTAGTTGCTAACGCCGATGTTCTCGATGAGTCCCCGCTGCTTTAGACCGGCAATATTCTCGAGTTGAGTCTCGAACGGCAGGTTCGGGTCGAGGCGGTGGTGTTGCCAAAGCGCAATCTTTTCTACACCGAGTCTTCCGACGGATGCTTCGACCGCGCGTAGCAGGTAGTCGAGCGACGAGTTGCGTCCCCAAACCTCACCGGGCTTGCGCGTGATGCCAGCTTTGGTCGCAATGATGGCCTGCGAACCCAGCGGATGTGTGCGCATGGCTTCGGCAACGAGCTTCTCGTTGTGTCCGAACGAGTCCCAGGTTGGCGCGTAAATGTCTGAAGTGTCAAAGAGAGCAACGCCATTCTCAAGCGCAACGTGCAGCGCCTCAATGGTGGTGTCGCGATTTTCAGGAGTGGAACCGAAGGATGCCTTCATGCATCCGAAACCAAGTGTCGAAATCTTTAGGTTGCTCATAGTGCGAGTGTAACTTCCAAACAATCAAGAAAGGCCACTCGATTGCTTAGTATTGAGTCACTAGACAGCGAGGTCGAGAATTTTGGTAGAGCAAACCCCAGCCATAAGTTTGCGCGGGCTAACGAAGTCATTCGGCAGCGTAACCGCAGTCTCAAACCTTGACCTCGAAATCAAATCGGGCGAATTCTTCTCGATGCTGGGGCCCTCTGGGTCGGGTAAAACCACAGTTCTGCGCATGATCGCAGGTTTCGAACTGCCAACCTCAGGTCACGTATTTTTAGACGGCGAAGACGTCACAACCAAAGCCCCCTTCGACCGCGATGTAAACACCGTTTTTCAGGACTACGCGCTATTTCCGCACATGACCGTACTCGAGAATGTGGCTTACGGGCTTCGAGTTAGGGGAGTAGGAAAGCGCGAGCGTGAAGCTGCCGCCGTTGAAGCTCTTTCAACCGTGCGGCTGGCCGACTTCGGAGGTAGAAAACCATCGGAGCTCTCTGGCGGTCAACGCCAGCGCGTTGCACTGGCGCGAGCAATCATCGTAAAACCAAAGGTTTTGCTGCTCGATGAGCCACTTGGTGCTCTTGACCTAAAGCTGCGAGAGCAAATGCAGATTGAACTCAAAGAACTTCAGCGCGAACTCGCTATCACGTTCATTTTCGTAACCCACGATCAAGAAGAGGCGCTCACGCTAAGCGACCGAGTTGCGGTGTTCAACCAGGGTCGAATTGAGCAGATCGGCTCTCCTCAGGAGCTCTATGAGAGACCTCAGACACCTTTTGTTGCAGGCTTTGTTGGCACCACGAACTTGCTCGAGCCACAAGACACCCAGGCATTGTTTGGAAAAGCAATCAAAGGTTCGATTCGCCCCGAGCGAATCAAATTGACCACGCAAAATTCTGTCGCAACCCACTCTGGCAAGGTGATCGAGGCCATTTACGTAGGCTCGGCCACCAGAGTGCACATAAAACTTGATGCCGGCCCAGAAGTCACCGCTTTGGTGTTATCGGGGTCAGACTCCAGCGAAAGTTGGAGCCGCAATCAAGAGGTTCAGGTCGTTCTGAACGAAAAAGATCTAGTTCAACTAGAAACCAAATAAGGAGAAGCAATGAGCAAGACACCATTGAAGCTGTCTGCCTTGATCGTGGGTATGGCACTCGCGCTCTCGGGCTGTGCAGCGAGTGGAGGCCAAACCTCGGGCAAACTGCAAAGTCTGGGCGACAATGAGAAAACTCTTTCGTTGCTTGGCTGGCCAGGATACGCCGAGGACGGCTCAAACGACCCAGCCTACGACTGGGTAACGCCATTCGAAAAAGACACCGGATGTCAGGTGACTTTCAAGAGCTACGGAACTTCTGATGAGGCTCTTAACCTATTCAAGAGCGGCGACTACGACGTTATCGCTGCATCGGGTGACGCCACCCTACGCCTAATCGCGTCGGGTGATGTTCAGCCACTGAACACCGACCTAATTCCAAGCTACAAAGATGTTTACCCGTTCCTCAAGGGTCAAGCATGGAACACGGTGGATGGCGAAACCTACGGCGTGCCTCACGGCTACGGCGCCAACCTACTCATGTACAACACCGAAGTTGTGAAGCCTGCACCTACTTCGTGGGATGTAGTGTTCGACAAGGCCAGCGCATACAAGGGCAAGGTGACGGCGTACGACTCACCGATTTACATCGCCGACGCAGCGCTCTACCTAATGAAGCACAACCCAGATCTTGGCATCACCAACCCTTACGCGCTTGACGCAGACCAGCTGGCAGCAGCTGTCGACCTGTTGAAGGCACAGAAAGACAACGTTGGCGAATACTGGAGCGACTACCTCAAGTCGATCGACTCGTTCTCGACTGGCAACTCGGTAGTTGGAACCACCTGGCAGGTAATCAAGAACTTCATGCCAGAAGGTTCGACTGTTGAAGCCGTTTTGCCTTCTGAGGGTGCTACCGGTTGGTCTGACTCGTGGATGGTTTCATCGACCACCAAGAGCCCGAACTGTGCCTATGCATGGCTCAACTACATCGACACTCCTGAGGCTAACGCTGCGGCTACCGAATACTTCGGTGAGGCTCCAGCTACAGCCGGTGCGTGTGAATTCGGAAGCAAGGGATTCTGCGACAGCTACCACGCTGGCGACGAAGCTTATGCCGCACAGATCTGGTACTGGACGACTCCAATCGCCAAGTGCCTAGACGGTCGCACCGACGCCACCTGCACCGATTACTCGGAGTGGACTACCGCCTGGCAAGAAATCAAGGGCTAGTCAACAAAAGTGATTGAAAACCCGGTGGGCAAAACTATGAAAGGTTCCGATATTTCGGCACCAAAGTCGTTTGCTCACCGGGTTTCTTCACGCCTCTACACCAATGCAAAGTTGCGTTTGAGGCTGCTTATTGCAACACCTCTGCTCTGGCTGGCTTTGGTTTACGTGGCTGCTTTGCTTGCACTCTTCGTAACCGCGTTCTGGACCATGGACTCGTTTACTGGTGAAATTCGTGCCGACTGGAACATCGAAAACTTTGTAAAGCTCTTCACAAACTCGCTCTACCAGACTGTGACCCTGCGAACGCTCGGCATAGCGCTGCTGGTCACGGTGGTTGACATTCTTATTGCCCTGCCGATTGCCTTTTTCATGGCAAAAATTGCATCACCCCGCATGCGCGGCATTTTGGTGATCTCCATTCTCATGCCGCTGTGGGCCTCGTACCTCGTGAAGGCATATGCCTGGAGGTCGGTGCTTAGCAACGAGGGAATCTTGCAGTGGCTACTTCGCCCGCTGGGGTTAGACACCCCAGGCTACAGCCTCGTCGGCGCAGCTCTCACGCTTGGCTATATCTGGCTGCCATATGTGATTCTGCCGATCTATACCGGGCTCGAAAAGGTGCCGCAGAACATACTTGAAGCATCATCTGATCTTGGTGCCAAAACTTGGAGCACACTTCGACTTATCGTCTTTCCTCTTCTGCTTCCCGCAATCGCGGCGGGCTCAATATTCGCCTTCTCGTTGACCATGGGCGACTACATCACCATCAACATCGTCGGCGGCGCTACGCAGATGCTTGGAAACCTGGTTTACACGAACGTCGGTACCGCCAACAATCTGCCGATGGCCGCAGCCATTGCGATGATTCCTATCGCGATCATGTTCATCTACCTTTCGGTCATTCGAAAAACCGGCGCTCTGGATAACCTCTGATGCGTCTTTCTCGAACCGCGAAAACCGTGCTTGGCCTTCTAAGTGCCATGACGCTCATCTACATCTACACGCCAATCGGCGTGGTGTTGATCAACTCGTTCAACGCCAGCAAAAACATGTCTTGGCCGCCAACGGAGTTCACTCTTCATTGGTGGCAGGTTGCAACACAGAGCGCGGGGATGCTCTCGGCGCTGGGAACCAGCATCCTGGTGGCAACTGCATCGGCAACCATCGCACTGCTGCTTGGAACTCTTTTGGCCCTGGCGATGTCTCGTTACAAGTTCTTTGGTAAGCAGCCGGTTTCGCTGATGGTTATTTTGCCGATCGCGCTGCCCGGCATTGTCACCGGTATCGCCCTGAACAACGCGTTTAGAACGCTGCTTGGCGTGCAACTGACCATTGC
>CANFPR010000043.1 GCA_947448975.1 Micrococcales bacterium
ACCTCTGGAAACACCCAGCAGGTTTTGAAGATTGAGTTAGATTGCGACGGTGATGCGCTTCTGATTCAGGTTCGTGAGTCGGGCGTTGCCTGCCACACCGGCACCGAATCTTGCTTTGACGTTGAAACGCTATTCATTTCAGAGGACGACTAGTGGCCGACAAATTTACGCTCGCGCAGGTGGTCGAACTCGCTAAAGACCACCGAGTTGTGCCTTTGATCGAAACTATTTTTTCTGGTTCAGAGACTCCGATTTCACTTTACGAAAAGCTGACGGCAGGCCGTTCTGGTTCGTTTCTTCTGGAATCGGCTGAGCACGGGGTCTGGTCGCGTTATTCGTTCATCGGGGTTTCAAACCGAGGCACACTAACCCAGAGTTCCGAGGGAACAGTCACCTGGATTTCTGACGATGGCCACAGCGCATTGCCAGCCGACAGTAGCCAAACGATCCCGAACAAATCACTTGAGGCCGTTGCAGCGCTGCACAACGCTTGGAACTCATTGCCGATCGCTGGGCTACCACCGCTGACATCCGGGTTGGTGGGTGCGCTGGCATGGGACACGATTCGCGAGATCGAAAATCTGCCGAACAAGCCGCAAGACGCTTACCGAGCTCCAAACATGGTGTTTCAAATGTTTAGAGACCTCGTCATTGTCGATCACCAAGAGAGCAACCTGCTGCTGGTTTCAAACTTGTTTATCGAAAGCGACGACGAAAGCCTGATTGCCGAGCAATACGCCGACGCCGACGCGCGACTGAAAGACCTTCGCGCCAAGCTGCTTCAACCGAGCAAGCCGTTTTTGGCCAGCCGAGTCGAGGCGAACCTCGATGCCGTTAGGGCGAACTTCACCCAAGAATCGTTCGTCGAGATGGTAGATCGCGCCAAGGAGCACGTTCGAGTTGGCGATGTGTTTCAGGTCGTGTTATCTCAGCGATTCGATCTGGCCACCGTTGCCTCACCGCTGGATATCTATCGAGTGCTGCGTGCTCTAAACCCAAGCCCATACATGTACCTCCTGAACCTAAGTGACGACCTAGGTGATTACGCGATCGTCGGTTCATCGCCAGAAGCGTTGGTTACCGTAAACGATGGTCGCGCAATCATGCACCCCATCGCCGGCAGCCGACCCAGAGGTGCCGATTGGGACGCCGACTCGCAGTTAGAAACCGAACTCAAGGGCGACGCCAAGGAGCGTGCCGAGCACTTGATGTTGGTTGACCTGGCCCGAAACGACCTGCTCAAGGTATGCCAGCCGACCAGCGTTACCGTTACCGAATTCATGCAGGTGCACAAATTCAGCCACATTCAACACCTCGTATCGACGGTGGAAGGCGATGTTCTCGCCGACCGTTCAGCTGTAGATGTCTTTAGGGCGACCTTCCCGGCCGGAACACTTTCTGGTGCCCCCAAGCCCCGCGCGCTCGAGATTATCGACAACCTAGAGGACGACAATCGCGGTTTATACGGCGGAGTGGTTGGTTACTTCGACTTTGCAGGAAACGCCGACCTCGCCATCTCGATTCGTACCGCCATTCTGCGAGACGGAGTCGCTCACGTTCAGGCTGGCGCGGGAATCGTTCTCGATTCAAACCCAGTGGCCGAATTCGAAGAGACTCGCAGCAAGGCGGCAGCGCCCCTGCGTGCGGTAGCTGTGGCATCGGCCATGAAAGAAATACACGCCGAGTGAAACGCCTACTGCTCATCGCTCTGGTGATCATCGTTGTGATTGCAGCACTGGCGAGCCAACCCTGGTTTGAGGTGCAGCTAACCGCCGGCAACAGTCTGCAAGTAGCCGGTTTCGATGCCTACCCAAACTTTGGCCCAACACTCATCATGGATGCCCTGGCCATCGCTCTGGTGCTGTACCTGCACCGCCGCTGGGGAGTGATCTTTCTGTTCGCCGGCATTGCAGCAACCGGTTTAGGAGCACTCAGCCAACTTCCTGCGGTAACTGGTTCTGATCTAGGTGTTCTGGCTCCAATCGTCGAGAAGGCAACAGGTATTGCCTCATGGGTGGCTCAGCTCGAACAGGTGGTGGTCTCGCACCAATCCACTTTTTACGGCAAGGGAACCTTCGTTCTTCTCGCTCTACTCACGCTGGTTCAGATTTTGGCCGTAATCGATGCGATCAAAAAGTGGTCGCCAAAGGTGAAGGCTACGGTCGCAAAGACCAAAGCCAACAGGGATGCACGTGGAGACGGCGCGCGATCGGTTCGCCCCGAAACCGCAGCCGAGACTCGGGCAGACCTTTGGAAAGAAACCAACCCGTCGGACTTGTAAACTTATAACGAACCAGAGAGGCAGTTATGACTAGCGAACACGCAAACGACCCAGGACACGGCGATTCAATCGCAGCTTGGACCGCAGTAATCATCATCACTCTTGCTACCGCTGCAGGAACCCTTGCCTTCTGGTTTGAGCAGTACAGCCTCGTTTGGCTAAGCGGCGTTGTCGCAGTTGCGGGTGTAGCCGTAGGTATCGTGCTTGCACGCCTCGGATACGGCGTAAACGGCAAGCGCAAGTAACTGTGCTCGAAGGGCTCTACGCCGGCGCTTTAGAAGACGCGGCAAAGCGTGCCGAAACCGTTTCTGTAAGCGACCTCGAAAACTCCATTGCCAAGCAGGCACCGGCCATCGACGCCCTGGCTGCGTTTGCGCCACGCGCCAATGTGCATGTTCTCGCCGAAGTAAAACGAGCAAGCCCGTCTAGGGGAGACCTGGCACAAATCGCCGACCCTATGGCTCTGGCCAAAACCTACGAAGCCGCCGGAGCAACTGGCATTTCGGTATTAACCGAGGAACGCAAGTTCAAAGGCACCCTCAGCGACTTGAGCGCAGTGCGCTCCGAGGTTGGCGTGCCTCTGCTGCGAAAAGACTTCATCGCCAACGAATACCAGTTGTTAGAAGCTCGCGCCCACGGTGCCGACATTTTCTTGCTAATCGTGGCTGGGTTAGCCCAAGCAGATTTGGTTAGGCTCAAGGCCTTTGGCGAAGCGCTAGGAATGACGGCATTCGTCGAAACTCACGACGAAACCGAGCTGCTTCGCGCCTTAGAAGCCGATTCTAAATTCGTCGGCGTGAATGCTCGCGATCTATCAACTTTCGAGACTGACCGAAACCTTTTCGCCAGTCTGGCGCATCACATTCCAGAAGGCGTCATCAAGGTTGCCGAAAGTGCCGTTCGTAGTTTCGAAGACGTCAAACATTACCGAGCTGCAGGAGCCGATGTGGTACTCGTTGGTGAAGCTCTAGTCACCGGAGATCCGGCGGCACTACTCAACGAATTCTTGACCGTCTAGACAACTTAGGATTTACACATGGCAAATCTTCGCGATCAAGTGGGACCGTACTTTGGCGAGTTCGGTGGCCGATTCGTGCCTGAATCTTTGATTGCCGCGCTCGACCAACTCGACGCAACCTACCAAGCCGCCAAGGCCGACCCAACCTTTGTTGCAGAGCTTGCCGAGCTTCATCGCACCTACACCGGTCGCCCGTCGATCATCACCGAAGTGAAGCGCTTCGCAGCGCTAGCTGGCGACATCCGTGTGTTTCTCAAGCGAGAAGACCTAAACCACACCGGATCGCACAAAATCAACAACGTGTTAGGTCAGGCACTGCTGGCTAAGCGCATGGGCAAGACGCGCATCATCGCCGAAACAGGTGCAGGCCAGCACGGTGTTGCCAGTGCAACCGCAGCTGCGCTTTTCGGCCTCGACTGCGTTGTCTACATGGGCGAAGTCGATACCCAACGTCAAGCGCTAAACGTAGCCAGAATGCAGTTGCTCGGAGCTGAGGTTGTCCCGGTTAAGACTGGTTCACGCACGCTGAAAGATGCAATCAACGAGGCTCTGCGCGACTGGGTAACCAACGTTGAAACCACGCACTACCTGCTCGGTACTGTTGCCGGCCCTCACCCTTTTCCAACCATGGTTCGCGATTTTCACTCGGTAATCGGCAACGAAGCGCGAGCACAGATGCTTTCTGAGTACGGATTCTTGCCTGACGCGGTGGCCGCGTGTGTGGGCGGAGGCTCTAACGCGATTGGTATTTTCCACGCGTTTCTAGACGATGAATCGGTGCGACTTTTTGGTTTCGAGGCCGCTGGCGACGGCATGGATACCGACCGACACGCAGCCACGCTCAACTACGGCAAACCGGGCGTTCTGCACGGCGCGCGTTCTTACATGCTGCAAGACGAAGACGGTCAAACCCTAGAGAGCCACTCGATCAGTGCTGGTCTCGACTACCCGGGCGTAGGCCCAGAGCACTCCTGGTTGAAAGATCTCGGTCGTTCGGAGTATCGCGGCATTTCTGATGCTGAGGCAATGGAGGCCCTGCGCCTACTCAGCCGCACCGAGGGAATCATCCCTGCAATCGAAACGGCTCACGCTCTCGCCGGCGTTTTGAAACTTGGCAAAGAATTGCCAGCCGGCAGCAGCGTTTTGGTGAATCTCAGCGGCCGAGGAGACAAAGACATGGAAACTGCCGCTCGTTACTTTGGATTGCTCGGGACTGACTAGACCATGAAGACTCAAGACACCATCGCGGCTAATCGCGCAGCCGGCACCGACACCCTGATTGGCTATTTTCCGCTTGGATACCCGAGCCTGGCCGAATCGATCGAAGCCGCCGTGGCAATGGTTGAAGAGGGCGTAGACGTGCTTGAACTCGGTGTTCCTTACAGCGACCCGGTAATGGATGGCTTGGTTATTCAAGAGGCAACCGGCGAAGCGTTGGCAGCCGGTTTCAAGCTTCGTCAAACCTTTGATGCCGTGCGCGAGGTTTCATCGCGAGTAGATGCACCCGTTTTGGTAATGACCTACTGGAACCCGGTTGCGCAGTACGGTGTTGAGAAGTTTGCTTCAGACCTTCAAGCAGCCGGGGGAGCAGGGTTAATCACCCCAGATTTGATTCCCGACGAAGCCGCCGAATGGCTGGCAGCGTCTGACGCTCACGACCTAGATCGCGTGTTTCTGGTGGCACCGACTTCTTCTGGCGAACGAGTAAAGACCGCTAGCGATCTCTCGAGAGGTTTCGTCTACGCCGTATCGACCATGGGTATCACCGGTGAACGCCAAGAGGTTGACACGCTGGCACGCGGAGTTGTCTCGAGCGTTAGACAGCAAGCACCCGAGCAGTTCACCGCTGTTGGTATCGGAATTTCAACCTCGGAGCAGGCCAAAGCGGTCAACTCCTACGCCGATGGAGCCATTGTAGGTAGCGCGTTTGTGCGCGCTTACCAAGATGGAGGGCTACCAGCCCTGCGCAGTAAAGTGCGCGACATCGTGTCAGGATTAAGGAAATAGGAAAGAGTAGAAAATGCGCATTTTGAACGCCGACTGGCAATGGGGCGACGCTATTCCTAGCCCAAGCGACAGCTTCTTTGACGTGGGTCCTTTACGAGTTCACTACTACGCGATTTTTATTCTTATCGGTATCGCGATTGCCATTTGGATGGGTAACCACCGTCTGGTCAAGCGCGGAGCTGAGAGCGGACTGATCATCGACATCGCCATCTGGGCGGTGCCGTTTGGCATCGTCGGCGGACGCGCCTTTCACGTGCTCACGCACATTCGTGACTACTTCGGCCCAAACATCGACCCGCTCGAATGCCTTTACGTCTGGAAGGGCGGCCTGGCTATCTACGGTGCCCTCATTCTCGGTGCCGTCGGCGCTTACCTAGGTGCAAAACGCGCCAACCTGCGCTTTCTTTCGGTTGCTGACGCACTCGCGCCAGGTATTTTGCTAGCCCAGGCAATCGGCCGCTGGGGCAACTACTTCAACCAAGAACTATTCGGAAAGCCGACCGACCTGCCTTGGGCAATCGCCATCGACCGACCAAACCCAGCAATTCCCGATGGGCTTCCGGTCGACGCAGTCTTCCACCCAACCTTCTTCTACGAGTTCCTCTGGAGCGTCGCGGGTGTGGTGCTGCTTCTTGTGCTCGACAAGCGAATGCAGCTTCGTTGGGGCAGACTCTTCGGTCTTTACCTCATCTACTACTCAATCGGCCGTTTCTGGATCGAAGGCATTCGCATCGATCCGAGCGACATCCTTGTAGGTCTGCGCACCAACCAGTGGTCGGCTCTCGCCGGCGTTGCTGCCGGTGTGGCGGTAATCCTTTGGTCGCGACGCAAGCACCCGGGCGTCGAAACTAGCCCATATCTAGAAACCAAAACCGCAGAAGAAATTGAGGTTGCTGAAGAAGCCTAAGGGTCTAAAAACCCTAGTTTTGGGTTAGACTTCATAGGCATCTAGCCGAAGAAAATATTCGGCTCACAGCCTTCTCGAACCATCATTGGGCCAGTGTTGTCCCTCCTTGAATTACTGATTGGAGATCAGCATGCCCGTTTCGCCATTCGCGCGGTTTAGTACCGCGCCTGAGGCGTTCGGCCTATACGACCCGAGCCGCGATCGCGACGCTTGTGGTCTAGCCATGGTCGCCACGCTTCGTGGAACCGCTGGGCATGACATCATCAAAACCGCGCTAGATTCGCTGCGCAATCTAGAACACCGCGGTGCGGTTGGCTCGGATGCTGGCACCGGTGACGGCGCCGGAATTCTCAGCCAGGTACCTCACAAATTCCTGAGCAAAGTTGCGGGCTTCCCGCTGCCAGAGGCTGGCGCTTACGGTGCCGGGCTGGTTTTCGTTGAGGAAGACCAAGAAGAAGTTTTCAAAGTCTCGTTCGAAAACCTGGCTGCCGAAGAAAACCTTTCGGTTCTCGGCTGGCGAGAAGTGCCAACCAACCCCGAGGTGCTCGGCGACCTTGCACGTGCGGCCATGCCAAAGATCATCCAGGTATTTGTCACCGGAGAACAACGCGCAATCTCGCTGGAGCGGGCTCTGTTCCGCCTGCGTAAGCGTTCTGAACGCAGCCTCGGGGCTTACCACCCGTCGCTGAGTTCGCGCACAATCGTTTACAAGGGCATGGTTACCACCCTGCAACTCGAACCGTTCTACCCAGACCTGAGCGACGAAGATTTCACTTCGACTCTCGCATTGGTGCACTCACGGTTCTCGACCAACACTTTTCCTTCGTGGCCTCTCGCACACCCTTTCAGGATGATTGCCCACAACGGCGAGATCAACACCGTTAAAGGAAACCGAAACTGGATGGCGGCTCGTTCTTCGCAGCTGCAAAGCGAAGCTCTCGGCGACCTAAAGCCGCTTCTTCCGATCGTCACGCCAGACGGCTCTGACTCGGCATCGTTCGACGAAGTGCTCGAGTTGCTGTACCTAGGTGGCCGAAGCCTTCCGCACGCAATGATGATGATGATTCCAGAAGCCTGGGAGAAGCAGAGCGACCTCGACCCTGCCCGCAAGAGCTTCTACGACTACCACTCGATGCTCATGGAG
>CANFPR010000044.1 GCA_947448975.1 Micrococcales bacterium
GCGTTGGTGGTGTCGAATGCGCGAATCTCGGCTTGCGATAATCCCGGATGCAGTTCGACCTGGTTGATTACCGGGGCCAGGCTCGCGCTCGCCAAAAGTTTGGTGAGGTGTTCCGGGTGAAAGTTTGAAACGCCGATGCCGCGTACCTTGCCGGTTTCGAGTGACTTCTCGAGTGCGGCCCAGGTTTCTACGTACTTGTCTTGCTTGGGGCTGGGCCAGTGAATGAGCATCAGGTCGACGTACTCAATGTTCAGGCGAGCCAACGACTCGTCGATGGCTTCGAGTGCATTGTCGTAGCCATGACGGTCGTTCCAAATCTTGGTGGTTACAAACACTTCTTCGCGCTCGAGGCCGCTGGCGCGAATCGCCGCGCCAACTTCTTGCTCGTTGTCGTAGAGGGCGGCGGTGTCGATGCGACGGTAACCGAGGTCGAGTGCGGTGCGAACAACGTGCGTGGCAACATCCTGCTGCACCTTGTAAACGCCAAGACCCAACTGCGGAATCAGCTGTCCGTTGTGAAGTTGAATCAAAGGGTTTTGTGTGAGCGAAAACGTCATTTTGCGCTCCACGGGCCAAAGACGGGGTTCCATTCGGTGATGGTGCGCTCACCGATGAAGCCAGCGATGTCGAACGGATCGGTGTTCAGTAGGTGCGAAACCTCTTCGACCGAGTCTGCGCGCAAAATCAGCAGGGCACCGTTGGTGTCAACCATCGGACCACTCGCGAGGAGCACGCCTTCTTCGAGCAGCTTGGCAAGAAATTCGCGGTGAGTAGGTCGAATCTCGTTCAGCGATTCGGCACTCGCGTCGTAGGTGTAGGTGACCGCAAAGATTGCCATCAGTTCTCCTCTGTGTGCTGGTTTGAAATCACGGGGGTGAATCTCGACGAGTACCAGGCAACAATCATCGCTAAGCCGGCACAAATTCCTGCAACCGCCAGCGCGCTGGTTGCGTTGATGGCGTCAATCACAAAACCGGTCACCGATGCAGCTGCCGCATAGCCCGCAGTCTGCCCTGCGCCGACCCAGCCATATGCCTCTGGGGCATCCTGCGATTTCACTGAAGCCCCGATGATTGCACCAAGTAGGCCGAGGGCAGGTGCCACACCCAACCCAGCCAAGAACCAGGCAGCGGCAAGCCAGAGTGGGTTATTCGGGGCTACGAATGCGAGCGCGAACCCAAAGGTGATGAAGCAGAGCAGTCGAGTGAGCGCGTACTTGGTTTTCGATCGGTGTCCGAATGCAAAGCCACCGAACAGCGAGCCGAGTGAGAGTGCCGCAATAACCCAACCGGCGGTTGTGCGGTCGTAAAGGGCGACTGTGCCCACCTCGACCCCCGAGAACGAGCCAACCAGCAACCCGCCGATGACGGCATTGGCAACCACAATCTTTTGGCGCAGCACTCCGCCGAGGCGACGCGTAGGTTTGGGCAGGTTGATTTTAGAAATTTCGGGATTCGACGAAAACCAGATGGCCCCGCCAATTTGGATTCCCGCCATAACGACAACTCCGAGCGAGGTGCTGCCCGTTGCGGCTAGGAATGTCGCGGCGACAGGGCCAACCACCCAGATGATCTCTTGCAAGCTGGCATCGAGCGCATAGAGTGTGCCCATCGATTTTTTATTGACGAGGGTTGGGTAGATCGTTCTAACCGCCGCTTGCACGGGAGGGCTCGAGAGTCCCACCACGAAGCACAGCGCAACCATCACTTCGGGTGCTATTGGTGCAAGGCCAATGGTGAGCATGGCGAGCGTGGTAACACTCGACGAAATGAGTAGCATTTTGCGCACACCGAAAGTGGCCATGGAGCGCCCGAGAAGGGGGCTGGAGATTGCAACGCCGAGGGTTTCGAGCCCAACCGCAAGACCGGCGAGCGCGTAAGAACCAGAAATACCGTGGATGTGCAGCACGAAGACGAGGGTCATCATTCCGAACGGAAAGCGCGCCACCAGTTGCGAACCGACTATTCGAACAACGCCTGGGCGGCGCAAAACATCGGTGTAGGAGGCCATAACCCCAGCCTACCTTGCGGTTATGTGGCCACTAAATCCAGGAAGGCAGCCACATGTGAATGTGCCAATACCAGTAGGTGGTGGTGTAGCCGAGCCAGAGATCGCTAAAGAAGATGCTGAAGACCAGAGCCAGCGCCAGGAACGAAACGACCCAGGCTTTAGCTCTCGACGTGCGCTCGGGGTCGGTGCTCTCAACTTTGAGTTTGAGCCAGTAGGTGAGCGCTAGCAGCATCCATGGCAAGAAGGCAATTGCGTAAAACTGGAAGGTCGTGCGGTGCAGATACATGAGCCAAGGAACATAGCCGGCTAGAAGACCAAGCAGAATCAAAGACGAAACCTTGTTGCGCAGGCGAACCCAGCGAATGCAAACGGCGACTATCGCCAAGAATGCCGCGAGCCAAATGGCTGGGTTACCGAGTGCGGTGATGGCGTTGACACAGTTTTCGGTGCCCGAGCAGTTGGCGGTGCCAGCATCTGCACCTTCGAAGAAGAAAGCCGTAGGACGAATTGGCAGCAGCCAAGTTAGCGGGCTCGAAGCGTAGCCGTGCGGGGTGCTCATGTTGACATGGAACGAATAGGTTTGCACCTGGTAATACCAGAAGGCTTGAACCGGTTGAGGCAACCAGCTGAGCCAGCTTGGTAAACCGATTTGCCCTGGCTGCATCTGGCGGTAGTAGCCGCCCGTCGTTGCAAACCAGCCAACCCAGGTAATGATGTAAGCCGTTATAGCGATCGGTAAAGTGAGCACCGCTTTGGCGAAGCCGTGCTTGATGGTTGAACCGAACCAATCGAAGCGTTCTTGATCGAGGGCCTTAGAGATTCGTCGCTGCAGCAGCAAGTCTGAAATCAACGCGTAAAAGGTGAAGACTGCCAAAAAGTAAAGCCCCGACCACTTCACTGCCGATGCCAAGCCAAGGGTGAGAGCCATTGCAACCAGCCAGGGGCGATGCCAAAGGCTGAGTGGGCTCAGCGCTCTATCGCGTAGCAAAAAGTAAAAAGCCAAAAGCACAAAAAACGCCAGGATGCCATCGAGCAGGGCCGTGCGGCTCATCACGATTGCGTGCCCATCGATGGTTAGCAAGAAAGCCGGCACAAGAGCCCAGCGCTTCGACCCGAAAAGTCGAGCGGCAACGATGTAGATCAGCCAGACCGATGCGATGCCTAAAACGGCAACCGAAAAGCGCCAACCAACCGAGCTCTCGGGCCCGAAAAGTTTCATACCTAAGAAGATGAGCCACTTGCCAAGCGGCGGGTGAACCACGAAAGACGCGCTCGAATTGAACGCGTTGGCGTTGCCCGCTTCGAAACTTGCGTTCGCGTCTTGCGGCCAAGACCCTTCGTAACCCAGGTTGCCGAGCGTCCAGGCATCCTTGACGTAATAGGTTTCGTCGAACACCAACTTGTGCGGAAAACCAAGATTTATGAGCCTCGTGGCGGCGGCCAACAGCAAAATCAACCAAATGCCAAACCTGTCGATGGCGCGATTGAATCGGCCGCTCGATGTGGTTTTAGTTAAGGCAGTCACAAGGCAATGCTAGTTTGCGACAATAGAGCGTGCTCATTCTCGCGGCAACACCCATTGGAAACCTCTCAGATGCGTCACCACGCCTGATGGAGCACCTTGCCTCGGCCGAATACATTGCAGCCGAAGACACTAGAAGCCTCACCAAACTGGCGGGGTTGCTGGGTGTCAAACTCAAGGCCAAACTTTTTAGCCTTCACGAACACAACGAATCAGACCGCATTGAGCAGCTACTCGAAATTGCCGTCGACTCTAACGTTCTTGTGGTTTCAGATGCCGGCATGCCAACGGTTAGCGACCCAGGCTTTCTGCTGGTTAGGGCGGCCGTGGAGCGCTCAATTGAAGTGACGGTCATTCCGGGGCCTTCGGCGGTGCTCTCGGCGCTCGCGGTGTCGGGCCTACCCACCGACCGTTTTACCTTCGAGGGTTTCATCGCTCGCAAAGACGGCGAACGCACCAGCACTTTTGATGCGCTGGTTGCAGAAACTCGAACCATGGTTTTCTTCGAGTCACCGCACCGCATTCTCGACTCGTTGCAGTCGGCAGTGAAGGTGTTTGGAGCTGATCGTCGTGCATCGGTTTCTCGCGAACTCACCAAGAAGTTTGAGCACACCGAGCGCGGCACGTTAGCCGAGTTGGTTGAGTGGGCCAAAACCGAACCAAAGGGCGAAATGGTGCTGGTTTTAGCGGGCGCGGGCAAGGCAACCGTTGCCATCGACGCCCTCGTCAAAGACGTTTTTAAGTTGGTTGCATCTGGCACTCGACTAAAAGATGCAGTTTCTGAAATAGCCGCGCATCACGGGGCAAGCAAATCTGCTCTCTATCAACTCTGTCTCGACGCCAAGTAACGCCGGCTGAGCCTTAAACTAGAACAATGCCAAGCACGCCCGCCTCAAAGTCGTTTTATGTAACGACTCCGATCTTCTATGTAAACGATGCCCCTCACATTGGGCACGCTTACACCGAGGTTGCGGCCGACGTTTTGGCTCGCTGGCACCGCCAACGCGGTGAAGATTCATTCTTGCTAACCGGTACCGATGAACACGGCGAAAAGATTCTGCGCACCGCCGTTGGTAACGGCAGCACTCCGCAGGCTTGGGCCGACCAGCTGGTGCACGACTCGTGGTTGCCGCTTCTCGACACCATCGACATTGACAACCAAGATTTCATTCGCACCACCGAAGAGCGCCACGAAAAGAATGTTCAAAAGTTCTTGCAGCACCTTCACGACACCGGTTTTATCTATCGCGGTTCTTACGAAGGCAACTACTGCGTTGGTTGCGAGGAGTACAAGACCGAAGCCGACCTCATCGAAGGCGAAGGCGAATATGTTGGCCAGGATGTCTGCGCCATCCACAGCCGCCCGGTTGAGCGTTTGCAAGAAACCAACTACTTCTTCAAGCTGAGCGAATTCTCTGCGCCGCTGCTCGACTTCTACGAGCAGAACCCAAAGTTCATTCAGCCTGAGTCGGCACGCAACGAGGTCATTTCCTTCGTTCGCCGAGGCCTCGAAGACCTCTCAATCTCGCGTTCCAAAGAGAAGTTCGACTGGGGAATCGACATTCCTTGGGACGACTCGCACATTACCTACGTGTGGTTCGACGCCCTGCTCAACTACATCACCGCCATCGGTTACGGCGAAGACCAAGCAAACTTCGAGCGGCTCTGGCCGGCCTCGGTGCAGGTCGTCGGTAAAGACATCCTGCGTTTCCACGCAGTAATTTGGCCCGCGATGCTCATGGCCGCTGGGCTAAAGCCAGCCGAACGCGTGTTTGGTCACGGTTGGTTGCTGGTCGGTGGCGAAAAGATGTCGAAGTCGAAGCTCACCGGTATCGCTCCCGCTCAAATCACCGACACCTTCGGTTCAGACGCGTTCCGTTACTACTTCATGAAGGCAATCGCCTTTGGGCAAGATGGCTCCTTCTCATGGGAAGACCTCTCGGCTCGTTACCAGAGCGAACTCGCCAACGGTTTCGGCAACCTAGCCTCGCGCGTTCTGGCGATGGTTAAGCGCTACTTCGACGGAGTGGTGCCCGCGCCTGGTGCTTACAACGAAGCCGACCTGCAGGTTCAGGTCGTGGCTGCAAAAGCAATTGCAAACGCCGACGCCGCAATCGAAGAGATCGCGATACACGAGGCCATTGCATCGGTCTGGACTCTCGTTGATGAACTGAACAACTACATCACCGTGACCGAACCGTGGGTGCTGGCCAAGGATGAAGCGCAACGTGAGCGCCTCGCATCGGTGCTGTACACAACGCTCGAAGGCCTTCGTGTGCTGGCGATCGCGCTGGCGCCGGTAATGCCAAAATCAACCGCAAAGCTTTGGGCGGCTCTCACCGAGGGTTCGCTTGGCGAGCTTGCCGACCAACCGCTGAGCGAGTCGGCTAACTGGGGTCAGTTGGCTGCCGGCGTAAAGATCGGCGACCTCGACTCGCTATTTCCTCGCATCGAAACCGACGACGAAGGCAAGTAATGAGCGAAGACGCTCCAATTCGTTCGCGAACCGATCGCAGCGAAGACGGCAGCACCCGCGATTTGCGTTACCCGCCACTGCCCGAACCGCTAGAGGTTGGCACCTACGACAATCACACGCACTTTGATTTTGCCGACGGTGAGAACCCGCTGACCCCTACCGAGCAACTCGATCTTGCTAATCAGGCGGGAATCATGGGGGTGGTTCAGGTGGGAGTAACACTCGAGTCTTCGAAATGGTCGGCACGTTTGGCAGCCAAAGAACCGAGAGTTTTGGCAGCCGTTGCTCTGCACCCAAACGAAGCGCCACTTTATGAAACCCTCGAAAAGCTCGAGGCAGCTATCGCAGACATCGAAGAACTCGCAGCTGAGCCTCGAGTGCGCGCCATTGGCGAGACCGGTCTCGACTTTTTTCGAACCGAAGGAAACGACTCCCTGCAGTTGCAGCAATTGTCGTTCGAAGAGCACATTCGCATTGCAAAAGAAAACGACATCGCCCTAATGATTCACGACCGCGAGGCGCACGACCAAGTGGTTGAAACACTCCTTAGGGTTGGTGCGCCAAGCAAGGTTGTTCTGCACTGTTTCTCTGGAGACCTAGAGTTTGCCAAGATTTGCGCTGCAAACGGCTGGTACATGTCTTTTGCAGGAACCATCACCATCAAGCGAAACCAGCACCTGCGCGATGCTCTGGAATATGCTCCGGCCGAATTGCTGTTGGTCGAAACCGACGCCCCGTTTTTAACCCCGGAGCCTTACCGCGGCCGCCCGAACGCATCGTATTTGGTGCCCATCACGGTTAGAAAAATGGCCGAGGTTAGGGGAGTTGACGTCAATGAATTGGCGGCGCAGCTAACCGCTAACACCGAACGCGTTTATGGTTCGTGGAGCGAGGGTCTCTGATGGTCGAACTTCTAGGTGGCAACGATGTGCGCGAGCTTGCGGCAAGGCTCGACGTGGTGCCAACCAAAAAACTTGGGCAAAACTTTGTTACCGACCCCAACACGATTAGGCGCATCGTTGGCGCTGCCAAGCTGAGCGGTGCAGAAAACGTGGTCGAAATCGGGCCGGGTTTGGGCTCACTCACACTTGGCTTGCTCGAGGTGGCCAAGAGCGTCACAGCAGTTGAGATCGATCGGCGAATGGCGGCTGCTCTAGAACAAACCATTGCCAAGCGTGCGCCAGGCACAAACTTCACCCTCGTCACTCACGACGCGATGACCCTCGAATCGCTGCCAACCCCACCCGATGCTCTCGTGGCCAA
>CANFPR010000045.1 GCA_947448975.1 Micrococcales bacterium
GCCAACGTTCTCGGCATTCCTTATTACGTCTGGGATTTCTCGGAGCGCTTCAAGCTCGACGTGGTCGACGACTTCATCGCCGAATATCAGGCTGGCCGCACACCAAACCCCTGCATGCGCTGCAATGAGCGCATCAAATTTGCAGCTCTGCTCGAGAAGGCATTGGCTCTAGGTTTCGATGCCGTAGCCACTGGCCACTACGCGTCGCTTCTCACCGGTGCCGATGGCGCCTTAGAGCTGCACCGCAGCCCCGCAATGGCAAAAGACCAGTCTTACGTTCTAGGTGTGCTTACCGCCGAGCAACTTGCTCACTCCATGTTTCCGCTGGGTCAAGCCGCATCCAAGGCCGACATCCGTGCCGAGGCGGAGCGTCGTGGACTTGCCGTTGCGCAAAAGCCAGACTCCTACGACATCTGCTTCATTCCCGAGGGAGACACCCAAGATTGGCTCGCCGACAAACTCGGCAGTGAAACCGGTGAAATTGTCGACCGCGATGGCAAAGTTCTCGGCACTCACGCCGGCGCACACGGATACACGGTCGGCCAGCGTAAGGGCTTAAACATTGGTCGCCCTGCCGCCGATGGTCGCCCAAGGTTTGTGCTCGAAATTCGCCCAAAGACCAACACGGTAGTGGTCGGACCGCAGGAAGCCCTTGCCATCAAGGAATTGGCGGGTAACCGTTACACCTGGTGTGGCAGTGCTCCAGCCGACGCATCGGTTTGGTTTAGTGCACACGTGCAGGTTCGTGCGCACGGCGAGCAGGTTTCTTGCGAGGCGGCCGTGGTTAGCGACGAGCTTGTGATTCGACTCAACGAACCACTCGTTGGGGTTTCTCCGGGGCAGACTGCGGTTCTTTACGTGGGTACACGAGTACTTGGGCAAACCACTATCGATCGCACGGTGAGCGCCGACGTGGCCGAAACTGTGGATAGCCTCGGTCAACATGTCGCAAGCGCTCAATAGGCTTAAGACGTGTCAGATCTAGTGCGCGAAGCGGCCATTTCCAGAGTCAACGAACTCGTCGATCTGATTAACGCTCACCGTCGCGCCTATTACGAAGGCAACACCGTTTTGGTGAGCGATGCCGAATACGACGGGCTCATGCTTGAACTCGAAAAGCTCGAAGCCGATAATCCAGATCTCATCACTGGCGACAGCCCGACCCAAACCGTGGGTGGGGCAGCAAGTTCGACTTTTGCTCCGGTAACTCACCTTGAACGCATGATGAGCCTCGATAACGTCTTCTCTCGCGAAGAGTTTTTGTCTTGGGCCGAAAAGGTTGATGGCCAACCTCTGCTCTGCGAACTCAAAATCGACGGGCTCGCAATCAACCTGCGTTACGAGAAGGGCGTGCTTGTCTCGGCGGCAACGCGCGGCGACGGAGCTGTTGGCGAAGACGTAACAGCCAATGCGCTCACCATCGAGTCGATTCCTCGGCGTTTGTTGGGTGAGGGCCACCCAGATGTTGTTGAAGTTCGCGGCGAGGTCTTCTTTCCGATTGAAGAGTTCACCAAGCTAAACGAAAGCCTCGTAGCCGATGGCAAAGCGCCTTTTGCAAACCCCAGAAACTCGGCTTCGGGTTCGTTGCGTCAAAAAGATGCCGCAGTTACCGCGAGCCGTCCGCTTCGCATGCTGGTGCACGGTGTTGGCGCTTGGCAGCAGGCACCCGTTCGCAACCAGAGCGAACTTTACGATCTATTGAAGTCTTGGGGCCTACCTACCTCTAACCGCTACCGAGTAGTCGGCACCCCTCAGGAGGCTGTTGCTTACATCGACGAGTACCAGGCAAACCGACATTCCATTGAGCACGAGATCGACGGCGTAGTAATCAAAGTCGACTCAAGAGCCGCTCAGGTAGAGCTCGGGGCCACGTCGAGGGCGCCTCGCTGGGCCATCGCATACAAATACCCTCCAGAACAGGTCAACACGAGACTTTTAGACATTCGCGTCGGAATCGGCCGCACAGGCCGAGCAACGCCTTATGCCGTGCTTGAGCCAATCAAGGTTGCCGGCTCGGTTGTTGAGTTTGCTACGCTCCACAATCAAGACGTGGTGAAGGCCAAGGGAGTCAAGATTGGCGACATCGTGGTTCTGCGTAAAGCGGGCGATGTGATTCCAGAAATTCTCGGGCCAGTCGTTGAAAAACGTACCGGTGCCGAGCGTGACTTCGTAATGCCCACCAACTGCCCCGAATGCGGTTCACCTCTAGTGTCTGCATCCGAGGGTGATGTCGATCTCAGATGCCTAAACGCCCGAGAGTGCAAGGCTCAAATACGTGAGCGCGTTGCCTACTTAGGCTCGAGAAGCGCGCTCGACATCGAAGCACTCGGATACGTGGCTGCGGTTGCTTTGACGCAGCCGCTCGAACCGAAGGTAGCGCCGCTGCAAACCGAGGCAGATCTCTTCTCGCTCACCCTCGAAGATCTGCTGCCGATTAGGTCGCTGGTTCTAGACGCCGACACCGGATTACCCAAACTAGATGCCGAGAGTGAGCCCAAGGTTGTCGACTTCTTTAGAAAGAAAGACGGCACTCCTGCCGAGGTAGCCCTAAAACTTCTTAGAAACCTCGATGAAGTCAAGACGCGCCCACTTTGGCGAATACTGGTATCGCTCTCGATACGTCACGTTGGTCCGGTTGCTTCGAGAGCCTTGGCAACTCACTTCGGTTCGCTCGCACGAATATTTGAGGCCAATGAAGAACAACTCTCATCTGTCGATGGCGTCGGCCAAACCCTTGCTCTCAGCATCATGGAGTGGTGGTCAATCGACTGGCACCGCGAGATTGTCGAAAAATGGCAAGCCGCGGGTGTTCAAACCGAAATTCCCGGTCACAGTGGCCCTGGCGAATCGGGCGAGCTAGCCTCTGGTTCGTTCGCGGGCATGAGCATCGTTGTTACTGGAACGCTGAAGACCTTTACCCGCGAGGCGGCAGAAGAAGCGATTATTCAGCGTGGAGGAAAAGCCGCGTCGAGTGTTTCAAAGAACACAGCGTTCGTAGTGGCGGGGGAGTCGGCAGGTTCAAAACTTGCCAAGGCTGAAGCGCTGGGAGTCGAAGTTATCGACGAAGAAACCTTTATTGCTCGACTGAGCTAACCGACTATTCGGTTTCGGCGGTGTTCTCTGCCTCGGCAACCATTGCCTCGGTAGACATCAAATTACGCAACTGCGACAAGAACTCTTCAATCTCGATACGTTCGGCACGCATCTTCGACAAGCGCTCCTCAGAATCCTTGATTGCGTTGTTGGCCAAGCCTTCGGCCTTACGAGTTAGATCCTCAGCGCGACGGCGAGTCAGGTTGAGCAGACTGGTTGCCTTGCGCTGTGCCTCCTCGGCACTGTTCAAGGAGTGCTGGTTAGCCTCACGCGAAATGCGCTCAGCCTCGGCAACCAATTCGGCGGCATTAGCAGCCGAAGCAGCAAAGTTTGCGTTCGCCTCATCGGTGATCTGTTGAGCTTGAGCCACGGCGTTCTGATACATGTGCAGGGCTTCTTGCTCAGAGTCGTCGCGCTTTGTCTTTAGCTCGGCTTCAAGCTCAACGCGTGCCTGCGCTGTGCGTTGGGCGAGTTCGGTGGCAATGGCTCGAGCTTCTTCGGTTTCGCGGTGAACCGACGCACGAAGCTCGGCGGCGTAACGCTCACCCTCCGACTTGATGGCGGCAGCTTCACGTTGAGCGGTGCCAACCTTCTCGGCAGCTTCAACTTCTTTTGCTTTCGTAGCCTGAACCTTTTCGGCAATCAGTCGCTCGGCTTCAACCTTGGCCTCGTTTAGTTTTGCCTCAGCTTCGCCAAGAACTACTTCAGCGCGCTGCTGTGCCTTGCGAAGCAACTGCTCGCTTTCGGCTTTGGCTGTGTCGCGAATGCGGATTGCGTCTTGGCCGGCATCTGAAACGAGCTTCTTAGCTTGTTCTTCGGCGAGGCGAAGGGTCTGTTCAAATTGAGCGCCGAGTTCGGCGTAGCCTGGCGCGTTGTCTTTCTTCTTGCGAAGAGCGGTCACTTCAGAGCGAAGTTGGTCAAGTTCGTTAGATGCGTTGAAGTTGTATTCGCGCACGTGCTCAAGTTCGGCACGCAGCTCTTCGATAACGCGGTCTACTTGATCTTTCTTGTAGCCGCGCATTTCGGTTGAGAACTCTTCAATGTCCATGGTTATCCTTGCATCGCTTGAAGCCGACCCAAAATTCCAGTCAAAACTTCCAAGTTTTCATTCTAGCCCCGAAAGAGTCAGGCTCTCAGGGCGAATATCGTTGGGTAGACTTGACCTAAACCCCAACCGCTGAGCGGAAAGACATCTATGTCAGAACTGACTCCAGACCTAGTGCGTCACCTCGCGAGCCTCGCTCGAATTCAGGTAACCGACGCAGAGGTCGAAACCCTCACCGAACAGCTCGCAGTAATCGTCGACGCTGTAGCCACAATCAACAAAGCGGTAGACGCCAGCGTGCCTGCCACCAGCCACCCGATTGCAATGTCTAACGTGTTTCGCGAAGACATTGTTGAACCGTCACTCAGCCAACAGTCAGCACTCTCGGGTGCCGCCGACTCCGACCAGGGCCGCTTTCGTGTAGCCGCGATCTTGGATGAGGAGTAAACGCATGTCAGATCTCATCAAGCACAATGCATCCGAGCTCGTCGAAATGCTCGCGAGCAAGCAGGTGTCTTCGGTAGAAGTCACTCAGGCCCACCTCGACCGCATTGCCGAAGTAAACCCAACCATCAACTCGTTTTTGCATGTAACCGGCGAGGAGGCACTAAAAGTTGCCTCGGATGTCGACAAGCGCCGTGCCGCAGGCGAACAACTTCCGCTGCTCGCCGGCCTACCGATTGCCGTCAAAGACAACCTCACGACCACCGATGCGCCAACCACCGCGGGTTCGAAGATTCTCGAAGGCTGGATTCCTCAGTACGACGCAACCGTTGTTAAGTTGCTTCGCGCTCAGGGTATGCCCATTCTCGGCAAGACCAACCTCGACGAATTCGCTATGGGTTCGTCAACCGAATTCTCGGCTTACGGGCCAAGCCGCAACCCTTGGGACATCGAGCGCATTCCAGGCGGCTCGGGCGGTGGCTCATCCTCGGCTGTTGCATCATTCAGCGCCCCGCTCGCCATTGGTAGCGACACCGGCGGTTCGATTCGTTTTCCGGCTGCGGTTACAGGCACGGTCGGTACAAAGCCAACCTACGGTGGGGTTTCGCGCTACGGCCTGATTGCCCTGGCCTCATCGCTAGATCAAATTGGCCCAGTGAGCCGAAGCGTGCTCGACGCGGCTCTTCTGCAAGACGTCATTTCGGGTCACGACCCACACGACAGCACCTCGCTACCCGAATCACTCGGTTCGATGGCTGACGCTGCCCGCAACCCTTCGGTTAAGGGCAAGCGCATCGGTGTTATCAAGCAGCTAACCGGTGCTGGTTTTCAGCCCGGTGTGCAGGCTCGCTTCGATGAGAGCCTCGAGCTTTTGGCAAAAGCGGGAGCAGAGATCGTTGAGGTCGACTGCCCATCTTTCGAATACGCGATTGCCGCCTACTACCTGATTCTTCCTGCCGAAGCTTCGAGCAACCTTGCCAAGTTCGACAGCGTTCGATTCGGTCTGCGCGTAACCCCAGATGGCAACCCCACCATCGAGCGAGTCATGGCAGCCACCCGCGAGGCAGGCTTTGGCCCAGAGGTTAAGCGCCGCATCATCCTCGGAACCTACGCGCTCTCGAGCGGTTACTACGACGCCTACTACGGTTCGGCTCAAAAGGTTCGCACACTCATTCAGCGCGACCTAGCCAAGGCGTTTGAAGTTGCCGACGTGCTGGTTTCACCAACCGCACCAACCACCGCGTTCAAGTTTGGCGAGAAGATCGACGACCCACTGGCCATGTACCTAAACGACATCGCCACGATTCCAGCAAACCTTGCCGGAATTCCAGGCATGGCTATTCCAAACGGTCTTGCCGACGAAGACGGCCTACCGAGCGGCATTCAGCTGCTCGCTCCAGCCCGCGCCGATGCTCGCCTCTACGAGGTTGGCGCAGCGCTCGAGTCTCTTCACGAAAATGTGTGGGGTAAGCGCATGATGCAGTTCGCTCCTGAGCTAAAGGTTGGTGCATAAGCATGGCTAAAGCCGAACTAATGAACTACGAGCAAGCGCTCGAGCAGTTCGAAGTTGTCATCGGTCTCGAAGTTCACGTCGAGCTAAACACCAACACCAAGATGTTCTGCGGTTGCCGCAACGACTTTGGCGATGAGCCAAACACGAACGTCTGCCCGATCTGCATCGGTCTGCCCGGTTCGCTCCCTGCAGTAAACCGCAAGGCTGTTGAGTCGTCGATTGCCATCGGTTTGGCGCTCGGCTGCTCGATTGCTCCTACCGGTCGCTTCTCGCGCAAGAACTACTTCTACCCAGACTTGGCCAAGAACTTTCAGACCTCGCAGTACGACGAGCCGATTGCCTTCGAAGGCACAATCGACATCGAAGTACCGAGCGGAAATGTTTTCACCGTCGCCATTGAGCGTGCTCACATGGAAGAAGACGCCGGTAAGTTGACCCACATCGGTGGCAACACGGGGCGCATCCACGGTGCCGAGTATTCGCTAGTCGACTACAACCGCGCTGGCGTACCACTCGTAGAAATTGTCACCAAGCCAATCATTGGCGCAAAAGACGAGGCACCCGAGTTGGCTGCGGCTTATGTGCGCAGCATCCGTGAAATTGTCAAGGCACTTGGCGTATCTGAGGCTCGTATGGAGCGAGGCAACGTGCGCTGCGACGCTAACGTTTCGCTTCGACGCCACGGTGCTGAGAAGCTGGGCACTCGCACCGAGACCAAGAACGTCAACTCGCTTCGTTCTATCGAGCGTGCGGTTCGCTACGAAATTCAGCGCCAGGCCCACATTTTGGCTGCCGGGGGCTCGATTACTCAAGAGACCCGTCACTGGCACGAAGACCGCGGCATGACTAGCGCAGGTCGCCCTAAGTCTGACGCCGACGACTACCGCTACTTTCCAGAGCCAGACCTCGTGCCGGTGCAGCCATCGGTCGAGCTCATCGAGCAGATTCGCGCATCGTTGCCCGAAAACCCGTCAGATCGCCGCAAGCGCCTGCAGGCCGAGTGGGCTTTTGCCGATCTCGAGTTCCGTGACGTTGTTAACGCGGGTCTTCTCGACCAGATTGAAGAGACGGTTCTAGCGGGCGCTAAGCCTCAGGCCGCTCGCAAGTGGTGGACGGGCGAAGTTGCACGCCTAGCCAACGCAGACGACAAGGATGTA
>CANFPR010000046.1 GCA_947448975.1 Micrococcales bacterium
GTTGACCATCACGGCCCATTCGGCACGTGCATCGGTTGAACCAAGTGGGAGGTCGAGTACCGCGCGAAGGTGCTGCTCAAACTGGCTGGTAACCGAGCCCTCGATGCTGAAGTGGCCCGAGTTGTGCGGGCGCATGGCGAGCTCGTTGATGAGCAACCTGCCATTGGCGGTTTCGAACATCTCGACCGCGAGAACCCCGGTGACGCCGATGCCTTCGGCAACGAGTTGTGCGATTTCGGCGGCCTTAGCGATGGTCTCGGCGTTAGCGCCGGGTGCCGGAGAAATAACTTCGGCGCAAACGCCGTGCTGCTGCGTGGTTTGAACCAGCGGCCACGAGAGCCATTCACCGCTAGGGGTGCGAGCGCTCAGCTGCGCTACCTCGCGAACGAACTGAACCTTTTCTTCGGCTAGCAGAACCCCACCAACGCTTGCCACGAAGTCTGGTGCGAGCCAGTCGTGCGCATCTTCGATTGAGCGAATCACACGAACGCCCTTGCCGTCGTAACCCCCGATTGGTGTTTTCAGAATGCATTCGCCGCCGTTGGAGTTTAAAAACTCCTGCAGGTCTTCGAGGGTTTTCACTTCGGCCCAAACCGGCATCGGCAACCCCAGCTCGTGAAGTCGGTGACGCATGTGAAGTTTGTTTTGAGCGAAAGCCAAGGCACGCGAAGGTGGCTGCACCGAAACCCCGGATGCCTCGAGCTGTCGAAGCACGTCTAGCGGAACGTGCTCGTGGTCGAACGTGATCACATCGACGGTCTTAGCGAACTCTGCCACGGTTTCGAACAGGTTGTAGTCACCCACGGCCGTGGTGGCTAGGGCGGCAGATGAGCCTTGCGCTTCGGCAAGCACCTTGAGTTCGATTCCAAGATTCACGGCTGGCACGATCATCATGCGAGCCAACTGGCCGCCACCGATGACGCCTACGCGTGGTTTCATGGATTCCTCTCGGGCTTTGCAGCGAGAAAAGCGCTACCCCTCTATTTTGCCAGCGTGCGACGCAGTTCTTCGGCGAGTTCTTTGCTTTTGGGGGTTTTTGCCAGCACCATCGGCTCGGCATCGACCACGGTTAGCACGATGCCGCGCTTGCGCGAGTGTTCGACTGTCAAAATTTGGCCGTGAGTGACTTCGCGCCTAACCCTGGCAAAGAGTCCACCGCGTTGAACGATTCTGGTGGTCGTAACATCGATGAATGTGGTGGCGTATCGCCAAGTGGGCAGCAGCCAAAAAATGAGCGCAACGAGACCCACCAATATTTCGATGGTGATCGTGATCCACGAATCAAAAACTTTGCCCGAAATAAACGACAGAGCAAACACGCAAAAAAAGAGTGCAATCTGAGCCGACAGCAGCGCACTCGAGCGCTGACGAATGCGGGCTAAAACAAATTCCTGTTGAAAGGTCACGGCTTAATTGTGTCGCAGGTGCACGATGTCGCCGGCTGCCACGGCGTAAAGCTGGTGTTCGCCATCGATAGCAACCAGGATGCGCCCGCTCTGGTCGAGCTCGATGCCCTTGCCCTCGATCTGCTGTTCACCTGGAAGTAACACGCGAACCCTTCGGCCGATGCTCGAGCACTTGGCCGATGCCCCTCGGCGCAGCCCACTCGCGTCGGCGTCTCCTCGGTGATTTACGAAGTCGGTGTAGAGCGCAACGAACTCGGTTAGGAATGCCTCGAGTGCAGCCTCGAACGATACGGCTGCACCTTCGAGCCGCAGCGATGTGGCATTGGCAATCGGTAGGTCTGCTTGAGCCTGGGTGAGGTTGAGGCCAACCCCGATCACCACGCCGGAGGCATCCGAGAGAAGCTCACTCAGCACACCCGAAATCTTTTTGTCGTCAACCAAGACATCGTTTGGCCACTTTAGGCTCACATCAGATTCGGGCAGCAACTTTGCCACCGCTCGAGTCATGGCTAGCCCAGCCAAAATCGGCAACCATGAGTAGTGCTCTATGGCAACGTGTTTTGGGCGAACGAGAACCGAAACCGAAAGCGACGAACCGGCTTGCGACTCCCACTCCCGACCGGCACGCCCTCGACCGGCAGTCTGCTCGCCCGCCGCTAGCACCGAGAGATCGGGCCACGCCTGAGCGTCGTCGAGCGCAGCCGCCGCAACATCCGCGTTGGTCGAACCGGTGACCGCTACGTAGTCGATGCGGGCAACCAGCGCACTCAGGCTCTCGAGATTCATGGTGAAAGGCTACTAGAGTGGCTTTCATGTCAGAGAACAAACCGAAGCATGACATGTCAACCACTGCAGGCAAACTTGCCGACCTTCGCGATCGTTATCACGAAGCAGTCACCGCCAGTGGTGAACAAGCGATTGCCAAACAGCACGCCAAGGGCAAAAAGACCGCCCGCGAACGAATCGAGCTGCTGCTCGACGAGGGTTCGTTTGAAGAACTCGACGAGTTTGTTCGTCACCGTTCCACCGCTTTCGGCATGGACCGCAACCGACCATACGGCGATTCGGTGGTTACCGGCGTCGGAACCATCAACGGCCGCCAGGTAGCGGTTTTCTCACAAGACTTCACCATCTTCGGTGGTTCGCTGGGCGAAGCAGCCGGAAACAAAATCATCAAGGTCATGGACCTAGCCATCTCCACCGGTGTTCCACTGATCGGAATTCTCGACTCGGGCGGCGCTCGTATTCAAGAGGGTGTGATCGCCCTCGGTAAGTACGGCGAAATCTTCAAGCGCAACACCATGGCCTCTGGCGTAATCCCTCAGATTTCGATCATCATGGGCCCAGCCGCCGGCGGTGCCGTCTATTCACCGGCGCTTACCGACTTTGTCATCATGGTCGACAAGACCTCCAACATGTTCGTCACCGGCCCAGATGTAATCAAGACGGTTACCGGCGAAGACGTAGGCATGGAAGAGCTCGGTGGCGCTCGAGCCCACAACGAGACTTCTGGAGTGGCTCACTACTTGGCCGCCGATGAAAACGATGCCATCGACTACGCACGCTCGCTGCTTTCTTACCTGCCGCAGAACAACCTCAGCGAAACCGAACACTACGGTCAAACCGATGTGCTCGAAGTAACCGACGGCGACCGCGTTCTCGACACCGTCATTCCCGACTCGCCAAACCAGCCTTACGACATGCACACCATCATCGAGGCCATCGTTGACGACAACGAGTTTCTCGAAGTGCAACCGCTGTTTGCACCGAACATCCTTATTGGTTTTGCTCGAGTCGACGGCAACAGCGTTGGCATCATCGCCAACCAGCCGAGCGCCATGGCCGGAACCCTCAACATCGATGCCGGCGAAAAAGCGGCTCGCTTTGTGCGTTTCTGCGATGCCTTCTCGATTCCGATTCTCACCCTCGTCGATGTTCCGGGTTACCTACCGGGCACCGACCAGGAGTGGGCGGGCGTTATTCGCCGCGGCGCCAAGCTGCTTTACGCTTACGCCGAAGCAACCGTGCCGTTGGTAACCGTAATTACCCGCAAGGCATACGGCGGTGCTTACATCGTTATGGGTTCAAAGCAACTCGGTGCCGATATCAACCTGGCTTGGCCAACCGCCGAGATCGCCGTAATGGGCGGCCAGGGTGCAGTCAACATTCTGTTCCGCGACAAGATCAAGGCAGCCGAAGAAGCAGGCCAAGACGTGGCTGCGGTGCGTGCACAACTTGCCGCCGAGTACACCTACAACGTGGCGAGCCCGTTCTTGGCTGCTGAACGTGGAGAGCTAGACGGCATCATTGAGCCTTCGGCAACCCGAATTAACGTGATCAAGGCGATGCGCGCCCTCAAAACGAAGCGCGCCAGCATGCCACCCAAGAAGCACGGAAACATTCCGCTGTAATGAACGACTCCTTGGACATTCGCGTGGTTCGTGGCGAACCGAGCGCCGAAGAACTGGCTGCCGCCATCGCGGTGGTTCAGTCGGCGCTCGCACTAGCCGAGGCTGAAGCAGCCGATGCATCCAAGCGCAAGCCAACCGCCCGCTCCACCTGGAACCGCAACCACGGAATGCTGCGCCAAGGCATTCAAGCCGGAGCGAGCCAATGGGGCGCCTCGGTAAAAGATGGCCTGAACTAAACAGTTTGCAACAATAAACAAAACCCAAATAAAGGAAATGCAATGACGCGACTACCTTCAAAAATTGACGAACTTTCAAACGCCTGGGTGGCGAAGCTGGCCGAGTTGAGCCCTTCGTTTGCAACCTACGCAGGCTTTCCAGGTGGTGAAGACAAACTAGACGACACCTCCCCCGCCGCCTCGAAGCACTACTACGAGCTTGAGAAGGAGATGCTGGCCAAGGTTGAAGCTCTAGAGCCGGTCGACAAGATCGACGAGGTCACCAAAGATGCACTCACCTCAAACCTCAAGCTGAGCATTGAGATTTACGAAACCGGCCTCTGGAAGCGCAACCTAGACGTCATTGCGTCTCCGGCTCAGGGCATCCGTGACATTTTCGACCTCTCACCAACCGCAACCGAAGCCGACTGGGTCAACCTAAACAAGCGCATGCGTGCCGTGAAGGGTGCGGTTGATGGCTACATCGAAACCCTGCGCGTTGGCATCAAAGACGGCGAAACCCCAGCCCACCGCCAGGTTGCCTGGGTAATCAACGACCTCGACAACATCACCGGAGCCGACGGCTTCTTCACCCGCTTTGCCAAGGCCGAGGGCGTTGAGCTCTCTGATGCCCTGCGTGCAGAGTTGACCGAAGCCGGTGCCATTGCCACCGCAGCCTACGCCGAACTTCAGGCGTTCTTGAGAAACGAACTAGCTCCTGTTGCAACTCACGAAGATGCAATCGGGCGCGAGCGTTACTCGCTGCTGAGCCAGACCTTCTTGGGTGCCAAGATCGACCTCGACGAGACCTACCAGTGGGGTATCGAAGAACTTGCTCGCGTAACCGCAGAGCAGGAGGCCGTGGCCAACGAGATTCTGCCGGGTGCAACCGTCAAAGAAGCTATTGCTCACCTAGACGCAGACCCAACCAACAAGTTGCACTCAACCGAGGAACTTCAGGCTTGGATGCAGAACCTCAGCGACACCGCAATCGAGAAGTTGGGCGCAACCCACTTCGATATTCCAGAACAGCTGCGCACTCTTGAATGCATGATTGCCCCAACCAACTCGGGCGTCATTTACTACACCGGCCCAACCGACGACTTCAGTCGCCCGGGCCGTATGTGGTGGTCGGTTCCTGCCGGCGTAACCGAGTTCGACACCTGGCGTGAAACCACCACCGTCTACCACGAGGGAGTTCCGGGTCACCACCTTCAGATCGCAACTCAGGTTTACAACCGCGCCGAACTAAACGACTGGCGTCGTTTGGCGTCGTGGTGCTCGGGCCACGGTGAGGGCTGGGCGCTATACGCAGAGCGCTTGATGCAAGAACTCGGCTTTCTAGACAACCCGGCCGACCGCCTAGGTATGCTCGACGGTCAGCGAATGCGCGCGGCTCGCGTGGTGCTAGACCTCGGTGTTCACCTCGGCAAGCCTCGCCTCGACGGCACCGGTAAATGGGACTTCGAGTACGCTCTCGACTTCATGAGCAAGAACGTGAACATGTCGCCGGAGTTCATCAACTTCGAGGTACACCGTTACTTCGGTTGGCCAGGACAGGCACCGAGCTACAAGATTGGTCAGCGCATCTGGGAGCAGATTCGCGACGAAGCCAAGGCTCGCGCCGGCGCTAACTGGGACATCAAGAAGTTCCACAAGGATGCCCTCAACCTGGGTGCCTTGGGTCTAGACAACCTGCGCCGCGCAATTCTCGGCTAAAACTCTGCCGTAACGAAAGTTGCTTGTCCACTCTTTAGGGGACAAGCAACTTTTCGTTTTGCCGGCACTTGAGCGGCCTTGTCACGGCAGAATCTTGTGTAGGCGTCAATGTCTCTAAGGGTGACGACGTCGGGGCTCGGTATCGAGACGGGGCTGAGAAGGTGGCATTCGTGCCACCTTTTCTCGTTTAAATTTGGCCTTGAATAAGACCTAGGGCAGTTTGAGCCAGAGCACAGGCCCGGCCGAGCCGGGTGCAGTTGCCGCGATGGTGACCATCCAAGCTTCATTGGCCGGTGCGCGAACGGTGACCTTGCCAAAGGTGAGCCCGTCGATCGTGGCTGCCACGTCGTCAAGAATGCTCGAACGTAATTCGGGTTCGGCGGCATCGAGACCACCCTCGTCTAGCATCACAACTTCAACCCCACGGATGCGCGCAAGCCGAACTGCCTCGCGAACGCGGTCGTTGATCAACTCTCTGCCGCGAATCTCATCGCGAAGTGAAGCCTCGGCTAACTTCGCCTCGACGCGCTCGCTCTCGGTGAGGTTGCCGCGAGCTGCAACGATGCGCTGAAGCATTGGCAGCGAAGACTCAAGCGCACGTTGAGCGCGCTCCTTGCGCTCGAGGCGTTGCACCGACGTGGCAGCCGTCGCCGCGGCATCGATGCGTGCCTGGTTGGCAAGTTCGTTAGCCTCGACCGCCGCACGCTCAAGCCCAAACGAAATGGCCTGGCCAGCAGCAACCAAGAGCACCATGCCAATCAACCCGGAGTCGGTGATTGCGGTGATGCCACCCCAAGCCACAACTTCGGTAACTACGAGTCCGGTCGATACCCAAGCGATGGTGCGGTGGCCGCGCACTGCAGTTGCGGCCAGCAGAACACCCAGGCCGCCGATGTACCAGGTGGCAAAGGTATTGTGCGTTGCGCCAGCGACGATCGGGTCCATGATCAGCGGCAGGTAGGCAGCTACAGCAAGATTCGCCAAGGCTTGAAAGGTTGGAATTCTGCGGGAACGGTAGAGGGCGATGCTCGCGATGATGGCTACCGAGTAGATCGCGATACCCAGAGCACCAACCACCGGCTGTTCGTAGCGGGTAACCCAGAAGATTCCCATGCCGGCAAAGTACAGTCCAAATAGAGTGGCAATCAAACTGATTGCTCCTCGCGAAACTCTAATCATCGAACTGCCACTCCATAACAATCGAAGCCCCGTGACCGGGTTTGGAGTCGATAAACACTTTGCCGCCCACCGACTCAACTCGATCAATGATCGACATTCTCAAGCCGAGACGATTCTTTGGAATACGGCTTGGCCAAAAAC
>CANFPR010000047.1 GCA_947448975.1 Micrococcales bacterium
GGAGCCTGGTGAACGATGCCGGTTCCATCTTCTGATCCGACGTAGTCGTCGACCAGAACCTGCCAGGCGTTGGCAACCTCAAACTTGGTTTCGTCGCGGTAGAAATCGAAGATCGGTTCGTAGCGAAGGCCCTTGAGTTCGGAACCCTTGAGCGTGCGAGTTACCGCAGCGAGGGCATCGTCGGTGGTTTCGAAGCCGAGCTCTTTGATGTGTGCTCCAACCAGCGACTTAGCCAACAGGTAACCGTTGACCACGGCGTATTCGATTTCTGGACCAACGGCCAAAGCGAAGTTGGTAGGCAGGGTCCACGGTGTAGTGGTCCAGGCTAGAAGTTTGACGCCATCAAAGCCTTGGCCATCAAGCACCGGAAAAGTGACGGTAACGGTTTGGTCTTGGCGGTTACGGTAAACCTCGTCGTCCATGCGAAGTTCGTGGTTCGACAGCGGAGTCTCGCAGCGCCAGCAGTATGCCAAAACTTTGAAGCCTTCGTAAATCAGACCCTTGTTGTGCAGCTGCTTGAAGGCCCAGAGCACGCTCTCGGTGTAGGTGGCGTCGAGAGTCTTGTAATCGTTGTCGAAGTCGACCCAGCGAGCTTGGCGGGTTACATACGAACGCCATTCCTCTGTGTACTTCAACACGGATGTCTTGCAAGTGGCGTTGAACTTGTCGATGCCGTACTTCTCGATCTCTAGACGACCCGAGATGCCTAGCTGGCGTTCGGCCTCGACCTCGGCAGGAAGTCCGTGGGTGTCCCAGCCGAAACGGCGGTCGACGCGGTATCCCTGCATTGTTTTGAAACGCGGAACCATGTCTTTGGCGTAACCGGTAAGCAGGTGACCGTAGTGAGGCAGCCCGTTGGCGAAGGGAGGGCCGTCGTAGAAGACGAACTCTTCGGCGTCTTTGCGCTGAGCGATTGACTCGAGGAAGGTGCCGTCTTTGTCCCAGTAGCCCAAAATGTCACGTTCCACAGCCGGGAAACTTGGGCTCGGGTTTACACCCTCGCTCGCGGGCTTAGAACCATTGTTGTTTTTGGGGTACATGCTTGCTTTCGTGAAGTGTTACAAGACTCAATGTTAACCTTATACAAACCCCTATTTTGGAGACATCAAGCGTGAGTACTGCTTCGTTCGAACTGCCTTTCCTAGCGCCAGCCAATCCGCCCGAAAAAGCGAGCGTCGAAGGGCTAGAAGACAAGTGGTCTATTGCCTGGGATGAAGCCGGCGTTTACCGCTTCAATCGAGCCGCTACGCGCGAGCAGATCTACTCAATCGACACTCCTCCCCCAACGGTTTCGGGCTCCCTTCACGTTGGTCACGTCTTTAGCTACACCCACACCGATGTTGTCGCTCGCTTCAAGCGCATGAGTGGCTACGAGGTTTATTACCCGATGGGCTGGGATGACAATGGGCTTCCTACCGAACGTCGCGTTCAGAACTACTTCGGTGTGCGCTGCGACCCGAGCCTTCCTTACGTAGAAAACTTCACGCCACCGTTCGAAGGTGGCGACAACAAGTCTTC
The DNA here is from genome assembly GCA_947448975.1 of Micrococcales bacterium. Lineage (GTDB taxonomy): Bacteria > Actinomycetota > Actinomycetes > Actinomycetales > Microbacteriaceae > Rhodoluna. Next base: position 1,519 of record CANFPR010000047.1, read on the forward strand.
GAAAGCAGCCGACCAGATTCCAATCGGTCGCAAGAACTTCATTGAACTGTGCGAGCGCCTAACGCAAGAAGACGAAAAGCAGTTCGAAGCGCTTTGGCGTCGCCTCGGGCTATCGGTTGACTGGGCCCAGACCTACCAAACCATCTCGCCGGCCGCCGTTGCGGTTTCGCAAAAGGCTTTTCTAAACAACTTGGCTCGCGGCGAGGCCTACCAGTCGATGGCTCCTACTCTCTGGGATGTCACCTTCCGCACGGCCGTTGCTCAAGCCGAACTCGAAGACCGCGACCAGCCAGGTTCATACCACCGACTCGGTTTTGATGGGCCAGAAGGCAAAGTCTTTATCGAAACCACTCGCCCAGAACTTTTGGCTGCTTGTGTTGCGCTGGTGGCACACCCAGACGACGACCGCTACAAGGCACTGATCGGCAAAACCGTTCGCACGCCACTGTTCGAAGTTGAAGTGCCGGTGGTTGCACACCGCCTTGCGCAAATCGACAAGGGTTCGGGTATCGCCATGATCTGTACTTTCGGCGACGTTACCGACGTGATCTGGTGGCGCGAACTCGACCTGCCGAACCGAGCCATCATCGGCTTCGACGGCCGCATCCAAGCAGAAGCCCCCGAAGGCATCGAGACCGAGCGTGGTTTGGCGAGTTTCGCCGAGATCGCCGGTAAGACCGTGTTTTCGGCTAAGCAGCGAATTGTCGAAATGCTTCAGGAGTCTGGCGACATGATCGGCGACGCAAGACCGATTACGCACCCGGTGAAGTTCTTCGAAAAGGGCGACAAGCCTCTCGAAATCGTTTCAACCCGTCAGTGGTACATCCGCAATGGAGGCCGCGACGCCGACATGCGCGAGGCTCTGATTGCTAAGGGCAAGAAGTTGGCCTTCCACCCAGACTTCATGCGCGTACGCTACGAGAACTGGGTAAATGGCCTAACCGGTGACTGGCTCATTTCTCGCCAGCGCTTCTTTGGTGTGCCGATTCCAGTTTGGTACCAGCTAGATGCCAATGGCGAGCCGATGTTTGAAACCCCACTGGTGCCGGCCGTCGAATCTTTGCCTATCGATCCTTCGAGCGATGTGCCTGCGGGCTTTACCGAGTCGCAGCGCGGTATTGCCGGTGGTTTCGTTGGTGAAGTAGACATCATGGATACTTGGGCCACCTCTTCGCTTACGCCGCAGTTGGCTGGCGGATGGATCGAAGACCCAGAGAAGTACGCCAAGGTTTTTCCGTTTGACCTCAGACCTCAGGGCCAAGACATCATTCGCACCTGGCTGTTCTCAACATTGCTTCGCTCGCACCAAGAAAGCGATCAGCTTCCGTGGTCGAACGCCGCCATCTCGGGTTGGATTCTCGACCCAGACCGCAAAAAGATGTCCAAATCTAAGGGCAACGTCGTGGTTCCTGCCGAGCCAATCGACAACCACGGCGCCGATGCAGTTCGCTACTGGGCGGCCGCTGCTCGTCTGGGCACCGATGCGGCCTTCGACGAAGGTCAAATGAAGGTTGGGCGTCGCCTAGCGATAAAGATTCTGAATGCCGCGAAGTTTGCCCTGTCGTTTGAAGTTCCGACCGGCTACACCGCCGTAACCGAACCGCTCGACCAGTCGATGCTGCTGGCCTTGGCCGATGTTGTGCGAGACGCAACCACCGCCTTCGAAAACTACGACCACACCAAGGCGCTTGAACTTGCCGAGGGCTTCTTCTGGAAGTTCACCGACGACTACCTCGAGCTCGTTAAAGAGCGCGCATACGGTCAGGGCGGTGTTACCGAAGACCAGCAGGCATCGGCAGCCATTGCTCTTCGCAAGGCACTGCACGTGATGCTGCGTCTTTTTGCTCCGTTCCTTCCTTATGCAACAGAAGAGGTTTGGTCTTGGTGGCAAACCGAAGGTGGTTCGATTCACCGTGCGGCTTGGCCGAAGGCATCCGAGCTAACCGACGCACTCGACACCGCCAACGCGCCGCTGTTGTCGCTAGCTTCGGTGGCCGTTGGCGGAGTTCGAAAAGCTAAGTCAGACGCTAAGGTCTCGATGCGAAGCGAAGTGCAAACCGCAGTTCTGAGGGCGCCGGCGGCACAACTGGCATCGTTGCGACTTCTTGCTGGCGACTTGCGAGCTGTTGGCCGAATCTGGCAGATTGAATTCGAAGAGGGCTCCGAGCTAGAAATGACCGACATCGTCTTCGCCGAAGAACAGAGTCAGTAACAACCTTCGGTTTTGCTGCATCTAGGCGTTGCCATAGGCTAAATCGCATGACTTTCAACGACGAGAACCCATTCGCACATCGCTCAACCTTGGCTTATGAACTGCCACCATTTGCAGAGATCAAGATTGAGCACTACCTGCCAGCGTTTTACGCCGGATGTGCCGATCACCTAGCCGAGATCGATGCGATCATCGCGCAGCCAACCGTCACCTTTGAAAACACGATTGTGGCAATGGAACGAGCCGGCGCCCTGCTCGGTCGCATGCTCATCGTCTTCTACAACAAGTCATCGAGCGACACCTCAGATGAGCTAGACGCCATCGAAGCTGAAATCGCTCCGAAGCTTGCCGCTCACCAAGACGCCATCAACCTAAACCCGCAGTTGTTTGCGCGCATCGAAGCGCTTTATGCCGAAAAAGACCTTCTGCTTCTAGATGCAGAATCGGCTTGGTTGCTTGAGCGCTACCGTCGCGACTTCATACACGCAGGTGCACACCTCGACGCCGACCAGCGCGAAACCCTAAAGGGTTACAACGAGCGACTTTCGATTCTGCAAACTCAGTTTGATCAGAACCAACACAACGACGTGAACGACCTTGCCATTGTTGTCGACTCACTCGAAGAGCTCGATGGCCTAAGCGAAAGCCAAATAGCTCCACTCAAGGCCGCTGCCGAGAGCCGCGGACTTCTTGGTAAGTGGGTAATTCCGATGGTGAACTTCACCGGGCACCCGCTGCTTGCGTCTCTCACCAACCGTGCACTGCGCGAGCGCATCATGAAGAACGCAATGAGCAAGGGTGGTCGCGGCAACGAAAACGATGTCACCGCAATCGTCAAAGAGTTTGTGCACATTCGCGCGTTGCGAGCAAAGCTCATGGGTTTCAAGTCGCACGCAGAATACGTAATCAGCGAACAAACCGCGGGTACACCAGAAAACGTGCACACCATGCTGCGCCGAATCGCGCCGGCCGCAGTTCGCAACGCGCGGCTTGAGGCAGTCGACATCCAAGCTGCCATCGACGACGAACACGGCGACTTTGAGGTTGCCTCGTGGGACTGGGATCTCTACACCGAACGCGTTCGCCTCGCTAAGTACAACGTCGACACCGAGAAATTCAAGCCTTACTTTGAGCTGGAACGAGTTCTGAAAGACGGAATCTTCTTTGCCGCCACAAAGCTGTTCGGCATCACTTTCAGCGAACGAAACGACCTGGTGGCATATCACAAGGATGCTCGTGTCTTCGAGGTTCACAACGAAGACGGCACCGAACTTGCCCTGTTTGTGTTCGATGCGTATGCCCGTGAATCGAAGCGAGGCGGCGCATGGATGAACAACCTCGTCGACCAATCGCATCTTCTGGGGCAGAAGCCGGTTGTGGTGAACAACCTAAACATTCCAAAGCCACCTACCGGTGAGCCAACGCTGCTGACCTTTGATGAGACCAACACCCTCTTTCACGAGTTTGGCCACGCGCTTCACGGCATGCTTTCTGACGTCAACTTTCCTCGATTCTCTGGCACCTCAACGCCGCGCGACTTCGTAGAGTTTCCTTCGCAGGTCAACGAGATGTGGATGCTCTGGCCTGAGGTTGTCTCGAACTACGCGCGCCACTACCAGACCGGCGAGCCTCTGCCGCAGGAATGGATCGACAACCTCAAGGCAACCGACACCTTCAACCAGGGTCACGCCACGACCTCTTACCTAGCTGCCGCGATTCTCGACCTGGCATGGCACGAACTAGAGGCCGACGACACCGTTGCGAACGTGTTCGATTTCGAAGAGCAGGCCATCGAGGCATACGGTTTGAACTTTGCTCCGGTGCCTACCCGTTATCGCACCACCTACTTCAGCCACATCTTTGCTGGCGGATACTCGGCGGGTTACTACGGCTACATTTGGTCGGAGGTGCTCGACGCCGAAACCGTGGAGTGGTTCAAGACCAACGGTGGCCTAACTCGCGCGAACGGCGATCACTTTAGAAAGCAGTTGCTTTCACGAGGTGGATGTGAAGACGCGATGCAGTTGTTCCGCAACTTCCGTGGCCAGGATGCCTCGATTGAGCCGCTGTTGAACCGTAGAGGCCTCAACTAGAACAAACTCGGTGGTTTAGCGCCTAAGTGTTTTTAGAGCGTTTACGCAGTGAAAGCCACACAACTACACCCGCGGTGAGTGCCCAGAAACCTGGACCAATTCCGAAAATGGCCAGACCCGACGCGCCAACCAAAAATGTAATGATGGCCGGCAGCCTAAGGTCTACATCTTCGACTGCACTACTGATTGCATTCAGAATGGTGCCGAATAACGCAATTCCAGCTAGGGCGAGAATTAGCACTCTAGGAACCGCAAGCACGTAGGCGACGATGGGTGCCACCGCAAAAGCCAGCAGAATGTAGAGCACTCCCCCAAACACCGAAGCCAGCCATCTGCGGTTCGGATCTTTGTGGGCATACTCATTGGCGTTGAGTGCAGCCGTGATGGCAGCCAGGTTTAGAGCAAATCCGCCAAAGAAAGAACCAACCATGGTGGCTAGCCCGGTAGACACCAGCGCTGGCCTAGATGGCACCTCAAACCCAAATGATTTCATGATCGCGAAACCCGGAATGTTCTGGCTGGCCATGGTTACGAGATAAAGCGGTATAGCCACACCGATTACCGCAATCCAACTAAACGTTGGAGCGATGGGAGTGAGTTCTGGCAGCAAACTTGAAGCCGGCAGCGAGACGTTTAGCTGCAAAGAGATCAAAACAAAGGCAGTGGTGATTGCAGCGGGAGCCGCCCAAACCGTGGCGAATCGATAGAGCACAAGCCAAATGATAAGCGCCGGCACGATGGCGGTGGCGTACTCGGCTAGCGACTGGAATGGTGCGATGCAGAACGGAAAAATAACACCGGCCAGCATCGCCGATGCGATTGGTTTTGGAATGCTAGACACCAGACGGCCCAGAGCTGGCCACAAACCGGTTATTGCCAGTAGTGCGCCGGTTACCAAGAAAGCGCCTACCGCATTTGAGAAACCGAGGCCGAGGGTTCCAGATGCCACCAGAAGTGCGGCTCCCGGTGTGCTCCACACGATAGAGATGGGCATCTTGATACGCCACGAAAGAACAATCGACAGCACACCGTAA
>CANFPR010000048.1 GCA_947448975.1 Micrococcales bacterium
GTTCAAATACATCGAGGGTGAGCACACCAACATCTTTGTAACCGGTCGTGCCGGCACCGGTAAGTCGACGCTGCTGAGCTACCTGGTTGAGAACACCAAGAAGAACTTTGCCGTGTGCGCACCAACCGGTGTTGCCGCGCTAAACGTGGGCGGGCAAACCATTCACTCGCTGTTCGGGTTTCCGTTTGGGTTGCTTGGCACCGAAGATGTGGTTCGCCACATGGGCAAGCGCACCCGAGAGGTTTTGCGCAACATCGAGATGCTCGTGATCGATGAGATTTCGATGGTTTCGGCCGACCTGCTCGATGCCATGAACCGCATGATGATTGCAGCTCGCGGCCGTAACCGCGGCCCGTTCGGTGGCGCGCAAATTGTCATGTTCGGCGACCCCTACCAGTTGGCTCCGGTGCCGCCTGGCGACCCGGCCGAACGCGGATGGTTGGCCGAGAACTATCAAAGCAACTGGTTTTTTGATGCTCACGTTTGGCGCGACGCCGACCTCGAGCGCTACGAGTTGGGCGAGATTTTTCGCCAGCACGACGAGCACTTCAAAGAGATTCTCAACGCCATTCGCGATGGCTCTTGCACGCAAGACATGCTCGACACCCTCAACTCGGCCGGCAACCGTTTTGCCCCCAACGACGACATCATTCGCCTTTGCACCGTGAACCAAACCGTCGACGGCATCAACGTGACTCGACTCAACAAACTCGGCACCGCCGCTAAGCAGTTTCAGGCCAAGTTTGCTTCGGGCGATGCCCAGAGCTTTGGCCGCAGCCTCCCAGTTGAAATGAACCTCACGCTAAAGGTGGGCGCTCAGGTGATGTTCATTAAGAACGACGACCAGAGCAACCGCAAAACCAAAGAGGGACTAACCGTTCGTCGCTGGGTTAACGGCACCATCGGGCACGTGGTAGAAATTCACTCCGATAACCACGTGTCGGTTGAGGTCGACGGCGAGGTGCTCGATGTCGGCATTTCCACTTGGGAGAAGGTTCGTTACGAGGTCGAAGAAGACTTCGATGAGGCAACCCAAAAGTTCAAAGAGGTTTTGGTGCCAATCACTTTGGCTGAATACCAGCAGATTCCACTTCGCCTCGCTTGGGCGGTAACGGTTCACAAGTCGCAGGGTCAAACCTACGAAGAGGTTATCGTCGACATGGGTCGCGGCGCTTTCAGCCCTGGTCAAACCTATGTTGCTCTAAGCCGCGTGCGCTCGCTCGATGGGCTTTATCTAACTCGAGCCATCACCATGCGCGATGTCATGGTCGACGAAGACGTCATTCGCTTCATGGGCACCAAACCTAACGCCGCGATCGAGCGCCTCTTCTAGGTCTCTTGCGAATCGACGTTTGCATCACTTTTTCAATGTCGCACGTTGGCCATATTCTGAAGTCGTAAAAGATGAAAGGAAGCAACGATGACTTTTTATGATGTAACTCTCTACGGCAGCAAGGTGGCGGGTAGCGCACACGGCATGGCCTCTGCTATGGGCGCTCTCGGCGCGGTAGATAAGTGGTACGCAAAAGATCCAACCTTGTTTGTGAACGAACCGCGCTGCGAGGAGTGCGCCTTGACCGGCACCTACGAAGGCAAGGCCGGCACCGCCCTGTATCACACCCTGTTGGTGCGCGAGCAGGTGGCTCGTGATGTTGAACTTTGCGGCGAATTTACTTGGCGCAAGAAGAAGGGCATCGGTCGACGCATCCCGCGTGAATACCTAGACCAGATTGTTCAAGACGGCGAAGAAACCTGGTTCACCCTCGACATTTCAGAAATTTAGTCCTGAGTTTTTCCAACCCAAACTGTTGGCTTGTCGGGCGTTGATTTTGGTTCGTTCGGGTCTAGCCACCAGTTAATCGGGTGCTCAACCCGCCCAGCCCACCAAAGTTCTGAGTGGCCGGTGTTCGGGTAGCTCGCCTCAATGTAGTCGACGCCCTCGCGGTATCCCAGATCGGCCATGCGCTGCGCGAAGTGCCTTTGATACGGCAAATACAGCGCATCAAGCTCGATTGTGCCGCCGTCAGACCAAATGCGGTGGTTACCGGCAGCCGGCAACATCTCTATGTAGGCGTCAACCAGTGCGTTGCCGCCAATCGGCCAGTGCGTTGAATAGGCCAGCGCAGTGCCATAAACATCGGGATGCTTCGCCAAACCGTAAAGCGAAGTGAGTGCCCCCATGCTCGAGCCACCAATCGCGGTTCGTTCGCGCACCAACTCGACACCGAACTCAGCGGCAATCGTCGGCAAAATCTTGTGGGCAATCAGCTCGTGATAGGCGTTGCCGTCGGCGCCGGTGCGCGCCCATTCGGCAGGCAAGTGCTCGAGCAACTCCGGGTGCTTAGCCCAGATGTCGGTTGGGCCATACTCAATGCCGCGCAGGCGCCCATCGCCGCGAACATAGGTGACGCCGATAATCAGAGGTTTGCGATCGCCGCGAATTCGCGAGCCACCCGGCTTGCGATCGCGCAGGGCATCGAGGAGTCCCCAGGTTGCCCCAAAGGTCGACGTGGCCGGGTCGAACATGTTGTGGCCGTCGTTCATAACTAGCACGGGGGTTGTGGCGTCGACATCGGAGGGTACCCACGCAATCACCGCATGCTCGTCGAACACGTAACGCTTGAGCTTGCCGCCGGCCAGCTCGATGCGGCTGAGGCGAAGCTCACGCATCGCTAGAAACAGAGGAAATACGAAAGCGAACGCGGTTACGAAAGCCAGCGCGATGTAGGCCCAAAGAAATCGCATCTTGAGGCGACGGCCTTCGATAATAATCACGCTCATGCCAGCAATGCCGCCAATCAGCAGGTCGAGCGAATAAACCCAGTCGACGTTGCTGGTGAAACCGTCGGCTAGATAGTCTTCGCGACCCAGTACGGCAAGGAAGTTGAAATACCAAGCCGTGGCAAGACCCATAATGGAAAGACCAAAGAAATACCCTGCGTTGGTTTTGTGTTTAGCCGTCATGGGTATCATCCTTGCACAGCACCTGTGCGGCCCTTCTTAGAAATGTTGTTGAATCACTCAATGAAAAACCTCGCCAAATTCGTTCTCGGCCACAGCAAACTCGTTCTCTTCGGTTTCGTCGGGTTGGTGTTGGCTAGCAGCATCCTTGGCTTTCAAGCCTTCGGGTTGCTGAAGGGCGGCGGTTACGACAACCCAAATGCCGATTCAACTAAAGTCACCGCGCTACTTTCGAGCGAATACAACATCGACCAGGCCGAAGTTGTTGCCATTCTCGACTTTCCCCGTTCGGCCGACGACCCGCTGAGCCAAACAGTTGGCACTGCGTTCACCGGCGCCATCAAAAAGATCAAGTCGGTTAGCTCGGTTGAGTCTTACTACTCGCGCGGTCACGCACCAGCGCTAAAAAGCACCGATGGCACCGCCGTCTACTACTTCATAAACCTCGATGACAAGGCTGCGCAGGCCAAGGCCGTAGACGACCTTCAAGCCGAGTTCGGTTCGGGCTTCAACGATGCAGCCGTTTACTTCGCGGGCATGGCCGCGGTAACCAGCGAACTCAACACGATTATCAAGGATGACATCACTCTCGCCGAAGCCATCGCGGTGCCGGTGCTAATCGTGCTCATGCTCTTCGTCTTCGGCTCGCTCATCGCCGCCGGACTACCGCTGATGGTTGGTGGTCTCGCCATCGTTGGCTCATTCTTCTTTATCTGGCTATCGGCGCAGTTCACCGACACCTCGGTGTTCGGCATCAACCTGATTACCGGAATGGGCCTGGGCCTCGGCGTCGACTACGCCCTGCTCATGGTCAACCGCTTTCGAGAAGAGCGTCAAACCGGCATGGATGTCTCTGCCGCAGTTGAACGCACCCTCATGACTGCCGGCCGCACCGTGCTGTTCAGCGGTTTCACGGTGGCCATTGTGCTCGGCTCAATGTTTCTCTTTCCGCAGTACTTCTTGCGTTCGATGGGTTATGCCGGGCTGGTAGTTGTGGTGCTTGCGCTCGCGGCATCGTTGCTCGCTTTGCCTGCCGCGCTCAACTTGCTCGGTGATCGCGTCAATAAGTTTGTGGTTTACAAGGGTGCTGTCAAACAGGTGAACGACGGCATTTGGGCCGACATCGCCCGCTCGGTTATGGCCAAGCCGGTTCGTGTGGTTCTGGTTGCCGTGCTTGGCTTGGGTTCGCTGATGGCTCTTGGCACCGGTGTTCAGTTTGGTCAGGTTGACGACCGCGTGCTGCCGGCCAACAACCGCGTGGTGCTGGCCACCAACGTTATTCGCGACCGCTTCGAGGGTCGCGAGGCCAGCCCAGTGGAGTTCTTGCTCAAGGGTGCAACCGATTCTGAAGTCGAGGCTTACGCCAAAAAGATCAGCAAGGTTTCACACGTGGTTCAGGTGCGCACCAACGTTGGTGTTTTTGCCGACGGCGTGCAGCTGTACCCATACTCGCCAGCCGACCCAACGGTTTACAAGGCCAGCGGATACACCCGCATCGTTGCCGTACACAACGTGGAGTCACGCAGCACCGACGGTTTAGATCTCACCAAGAGCATCCGTGCGGTTGATGGTTCGGCGTTCGACCAGGTGCTGGTTGGCGGTAGCGCGGCCGTTTACACCGATTCGCTGCAGGGCATTGAACGCAGCCTGCCGTGGGCGCTCGGCTGGATCGTGCTGGCCACCCTGATTCTGCTGTTCCTCTTTACCGGTTCGTTCTTGCTGCCGCTCAAGGCGGTGCTGCTCAACTTCATGTCGCTCGGTGCGACCATCGGCTTCTTGTCGTGGGTGTTCATCGGCGGGCAGCTCAAGTTCTTGCTTGGCGATTTTCAAACCACCGGCACCATCGACACCTCGAGCCTGGTGCTAATCGCGGTGCTCACCTTTGGTCTTTCGATGGACTACGAACTGTTCTTGCTCAGCCGCATTAAAGAGCAACATGATGCTGGGTTCGACACCACCGAATCGGTGGCGCTCGGTTTGCAAAAGTCGGGTCGAATCATCACGGCTGCAGCCCTGGTTCTCGGTGTTTCATTTATCTCGTTTATCACCAGCGGGGTGAGCATCATGAAGATGATGGGTCTGGGCATCGCCTTTGCGGTTTTGCTCGATGCCACCGTGGTTCGCGCGCTTTTGGTGCCGGCTCTCATGCGCCTGTTTGGCAAGGCCAACTGGTGGGCGCCTAAGTGGGCTCAAGCGGTCTATCGCAAGATTGGTCTGCACGACTAGGCTCGTGGCAAAGCAAGGAAACCGATGAACCGTCAGCAGTGGCGCAAGAGCAAGGCGCGAAAGAACCTTAGCCTCGTCATGACCATCGGGCTTCCGCTGGTTCTGGTTGGTTTCGCAGCGCAGATTGTTATCGGCAGCTTTCACACCGTGAACTCAAAAACGGGCAAGTCTGGCCCAGGCACCGGCAGCCAGCAACTGATGAACGACCCAAACCAAGAGGTTACCGGCGGCATCGCCAACGTCGGTAGCGTTAGCGGCTTGAACGGCCCCATGAACGGCAACGGCGGAGTATCTGGCTCGGTAGTTAAGGGTTCGTCGGCTAGCCCAAAAGCAATCACCAAACTCGGTGTCACCGTGGTTTCGTTTGACGGCAAAACGTTGGTTTTCGAATACTTCGACATCAAGATCACCGGCCACCTCACCGCCGATATGCAAAAGAAGTGGCTTGGTTCGGCCAAGCTAGAATCCGGCAAGATGGCTGTGCTTTATGTCAAAGAGAAGCAAATGTACGACGGCCTTCAAGCCACCGATGGCAAGACCGCCGACATTGGCGAAATCGTGTTCATCGAAGCTCGCGCCAACTAGTTAGCGCTGGGCACTAAACCGTTCGATGCGCGGGCTACTAAACCCAGCGATCCAAGGGCTACTAAGCCCATCCGAGGCGACCGCGCACGGCAGCAACCTGAGCCGCCTCACGGTCGCTGAGTGGTCGCAAGCCTTCGGCGATTTCGATCAGGTCGAGAGCGGCAGCATCCAAGTCTTTTTGCAACGCGTTTTCGATGCGGCGACCCATCGACGGGTATTGAAGCTCAAACCGGCGATAGCGGTCGAGGTTATCTTGCTTGGCCTCGGTGCCGGGCACAGGGGCGTGGGCGTCGCGAATGAGGCCGAGCAGGTTGCGCAAGGCGTAAGAACGAATGAACTGACCGGCAATCAGGGTTTCGCCGCGACGGTGGCGGCCGGTGCCGATGAGAATCAGCGCCAGAAACAACTCGAACTCTTTGGCACGATCGAATGGCTTGGAGGCCGATGCGCGAGAGCGGGTTTCGATTGCTTCTAGTCTCTGGGTGAGGTCGGTCTTGTCGACCACGGCTGCCCACGAATTCACCGAAGCCAGCTCGAGCTCGGCATCTTCGAACACCGCGAACTCGAGAACGCGACCGTCGGCGAAAACCACTTTTAGGCCGTGGTCGGTTTCGCGTGGGTGCAGCACGGCCTGTTCGATGCCTGGAATCCAGCTCAAGTCGTTGCGATACTGCTCGCCAAAGCCGGCTTTGACCATTAAGAAAAAGTCGTGGTCAGACCACTCGTCGACTCGGCTGTGGTCGGCTGCCGAACCCAAAAAGATCAAGCCGATGACGTTTGGGTCTGCTTCGGCGTTGGCAGCTAGGCGATCGGAATATTCGAGAAACTTTGAGAGCGTGTTATCTGCGGTCATGGTCTAAATCTAAGCGGTAACCTA
>CANFPR010000049.1 GCA_947448975.1 Micrococcales bacterium
CAGGTAGCCGCCTGGCTCGAGAGCATCCCAAGCCGATCTAACAAGTTCGAGTTGAAGTTGGTTGAGCTGCTTCACATCGGCTGCCGACTTGCGCCACCTTGCCTCTGGGCGTCGTCTCAGCGCGCCAAGGCCAGTGCAGGGAGCATCAATGAGAATGCGACTGTACTTGCCAGAAATGTCACGACCGTCGTTTTGGGTTACTCGATTTTCGAAACCAGAATCGCCTAGGGCTTGGCGCACAAGTTTGGCTCGGTGCGGTGATGGCTCGTTGCAGACGAGCTCAACCGAAGCTTGACGTGCTTCGGCGGCTAGTACAACCGATTTACCGCCGGGCCCGGCACAGAGATCAAGCCATTTTTCGTCTGACTTAGGTTTTTCGATGTCGCTCACGGCAAGTGCCACGAGCTGTGATCCTGCATCTTGAACGCGCATGCGACCCTCGGCCACCGCATCTAAAGCGCCAGGCAGCCCACCGTGCATCACATAGCCGATTGGGCTCGATGGGTGTTGGTCGAGTTGCGCGGTGTCATGAGTGGTTGCCAATCCCGGTATTGCCGCCAAGTTCACTTCAGGAGCTTCGTTATCTGCCTCAAGCAACTGAGCAAGTTCGTCTGCGCGTCCATCGGCCGTGAGCGCTAACTTCAACGCCGTAATGATCCACTCGGGGTGAGAGTACCGAATACTCAGTTTGGCGATTTCGGTAGGCGCGTTCTGCTCAAGCGTGCTTAGCCATTCATCCCAGCTCTTAGCCATTACTTTGCGCAGAACGGCGTTCACCAAACCGCTCGACTTGCCGTGCGCCACGGTTTTTGCCTGCTCTACCGATTCGTTAATAGCCGCATGGGTGGCAACTCGCGTGAGCAGAAGCTGATAGGCACCTAGCACTAGAACGTGCATGGTTTCAAAATCAATGTCACCTGGGTTTCGACCAGCAGCATGCAGCACGATTGCCTCGAGGGTGCTCTTGCGGCGGATGCTTCCGAAAGCGAGTTCTTGGGCCAACGCTGCATCGCGTGTGTCTAGGCGGTTGCGCTTGACGAGCTGCGGAAGAAGCAGGTTTGCATAAGAATCTGCACTCTCGATTCGCTGCAAAACCTCAAGAGCAACGCGACGTGCCACGGCTACTGCCATTATTCAAAACTCATTTCTTTGGAGAGCCCGCGAGCCCATTCGGTGGCGTCCATCGCTCGTTTTGATGCGGGTTGAACATCTTTGAGAAGCAAAACGCCGTCGGCGGTTCCGACGAGCACTTTCCCACTCGTGGTCTCGATTTCGCCTGGCTTAAGTTGCGCAGTGTCGGGTAGCGCACGAGCCTGCAAAACCTTGAACGACTCCCCCGACAGTTGCGTCCAAGCTCCCGGCTCTGGATTGCAACCGCGAATGAGTGATTCGATGCTCTTGGCCGACGCGCTCCAGTTGATGCGAGCGTCTTCTCGCGAAATCTTCGGGGCGAAACTTGTCGGCCCGACTTGTGGGGTGAATGTGGCAATTCCTCCAGCGATAGCTGGAATCGTCGCCGAGAGCAGCGTGCATCCCAGTTCGGTAAGGCGTTGCAGCAGAACGCCGGCAGTTTCGTCGGGATTGATAGTTGTTTGTAGCCCGCCGACAATTGGGCCGGTGTCCATGCCCTCGTCGATTTGGAACAGGGTAACGCCGGTCTCGGTGTCGCCCTTTATAAGAGACTGCTGCACGGGTGCTGCACCGCGCAAGCTTGGCAGCAGGCTGTAGTGCAAGTTGAACCATCCGAGTTCGAGGGCATCTAGGGCAGGCTTCTTCAACAAGCTGCCGTAGGCAACGACGATACCCAGAGTGGCCGCGCTGTCTTTTACGCGATCGATCGCTGCCGCGTCGAGTTTGTTGGTTTTGAGTGTCGGAATACCGAACTTCTCTGCAACTTCGGCAACAGCGGAGGCTTTGAGCTCACGTTTTCTACCAAACGGAGCGTCTGGTCGGGTAATCACTAGAACTACTCGAAAACCGCTCTCGATCAGGTGCTCAAGCGTACGCGCCGCGTTGGCGGGCGTGCCAGCAAAAACGATCGGTGCATCCATCCTGACTAGAGTACTCGCGAGTCGTCGAGCTTTATGGTTACCGGGCGGCGATTGCGGCCAGAACTCGACGTTCTAACCTGGCCACTCGATCGAAGTATGAAGGCATTCAAGACGTCTACGACTTCTGCGGTCGCCGAATAGGCGAAGGTGAAGATCAAGCGGTGCTCGACTCTAGAATCGCCAACCGCCACGACCTCTGAGATTCCTAGAACGCGAACCTGATCAATGGCAGAGATGAGCTGTCGAAGAGATTCGAGCAGAGGCTTTGAGCCGGTGGCCGACGCCACCCTGGCTGCCGGCGGAAAACTCAAAGCCCTTCGCTCTTCGAGTTCACGTTGTGCGATCGCACCCAGCTGCCAAGTGGCAAGCATTGAACCAAGTTCACCCGAAATACCGATGATGGCCGAGTGCGCATCTGTTGCCCCGAGTGCGATGGCGTTTGCCCAGGTTCGAATACTGTCGTCGAGTGCGTTTAGTGTGTCTCGCCCAAGCGATATCTTGGCGTCGAGAACCACCACTGCCGAATATCCATTGCTGGCTAGAGGTTCGACTCCACCGGTGGCCACGACTATTTGCGGTTTGGCGCTAACCGCTGCGATGGCGTTCTCTGAAACCGACTCAACAACCCTCACCCCAGGAAAGCTCTTGCCCAGCTCTTCGGCAGTTCGAGTTGCTCCGGCTCTGCCCATGCGGCGTTCTTCACTACCGCATGACTGACAACGCGTTGAGAGGTTGTAGCCCGAGCAAACCCGGCATACGGCGCGCTTTTGACCATCGAGCCACAGTCCGCCTCCGCAGTGCTGGCAGGTCGCGCGCTTGCTACATGAACCGCAGTAAAGACCGGTGGCTTGGCCGAGTCCGGCTACTTGAACCAGCACCGGGCCGCGTTTTAGTCCATCGCGAATGGTGTTGTAGGCGAGTGAATCTAGTCGCGCTTCGGTTTCACTGAATGCGATAGTTGGGCGCAACGGAGCCGACGCTTCGGTTAGGTAACCGATTTCGATTAGTCGGGCGGTTGCTACCGAACGCGCGTGACTCAGAAAGGTTAGATTGCACTCTTCTACGCGTTGTCTGAGCAATGCCAATTCTCTCGAAGAGATGTATGGCGAAGCCTGGTCAAAGTGGCTTTGATCCTCGTCGTCCCAGACGATGATTTCGCCGAGATTGGGCAGTGGTGCGTAAAGCGATGATCTCGACCCGATAACCACCTGCGTCATTCCGCAAGCAGCAAGCAGATGGCGCGAGTAGCGCTCACTGGGTGTTGCCACGCCAGCGTAGACGTTGAGCAGCAGCGAGTGGTTTTGTTGGCTAAGAAACTCACTGATTCGTTCGATGTCTCTGAAGTCAGGAAGGCAAACTATGCACGATGCCCCCGCTTTCGTTGCTGCAACAACGTGGTCTAGCACGTCGAAAAACCATGCTGGCGCGCTAGTTGCATCTCGCTGGATTACCGCGGGCCGAGACATCTTGGCTATCAGTTTTGCGCTAGCCGCCACTGCAACGGGCTGGTCGTTTACCTCGGCCGTGTCGTGAGTCGGCGGCACCCACTTGCTCTCGACACGCACCGCTCTCGCCGGGATCGCGTTTCTGAGCACGTCACCGAGAGAAACCGCCTGGCGCTCGGCCACTGCCTGAGCTAACTTGAAAACCCGAGGAGAGAGTATCTGGCGCGCCGAAATCACCGAGGCGATTGGCGAAAGCTCACCAGCAAAATCGCTTTTCTCAAGAAGTTCAACGATGTACGCCGGAATGGGTTTGGGAGATCGATTGAACGTGACCCCAACCACGCATCCGAGCGAGATTTGATCTGAAAGGTTTTCAGGTATCGCGTAGTCGAAGAGCCGATTCAGTTGAGGTAAAGGTGAATCGAATGCCACTCTCGCAACTTTGTGGCCCATCGCCTAGAGTCCGATTGCGCTTCTAAGTTCGTTAACCCGATTGGTTTGCTCCCAAGTGAACTCTGGCAGTTCTCGACCGAAATGACCGTAAGACGCCGTCTGAGCGTAGATAGGGCGAAGTAGGTCGAGTTCACGGATGATTGCTCGCGGACGTAAATCGAAAACCTCAAGAATGGCATTTTCGATTTTGGCTGGGTCAACGTGTTCGGTGCCGAAAGTTTCAACGTAAAGGCCAACTGGTCTTGCCTTACCGATTGCGTAGGCAACCTGAACCTCGGCTCGATCAGCAAGACCGGCGGCAACTAGGTTCTTTGCTACCCAACGCATTGCGTAGGCTGCCGAACGGTCGACTTTAGACGGGTCTTTACCGCTGAATGCGCCTCCACCGTGACGGCTAGCGCCGCCGTAGGTATCGACGATGATCTTGCGTCCGGTAAGCCCAGCATCGGCCATTGGGCCTCCGGCCTCGAAACGACCGGTTGGGTTAATCAAGGCGATGACCTCTGAAGAATCGAGGTTCGACTCGTCGAGTACCGGCTGGATAACCACACGTCGAACGGCATCTCTGAGGGCGTCGGTTGAAATCTCTGGGTTGTGCTGAGTTGAGAGCACAACGGTTTGAATGGTTTTGGCGATTGAGCCTTCGTAACCGATGGTTACCTGGGTCTTGCCATCTGGGCGAAGAAAGTCGAGTTCGCCCGACTTACGCACCGTGGCAAGGCGCTGGCTGAGTTTGTGAGCCAGTGAAATGGCAGCTGGCATGAGTGTTGGAGTTTCATTGGTGGCGTACCCAAACATGAGACCCTGGTCGCCGGCACCCTGTGCGTCGTCGGCCTCGCTCGAAGTTTGTTCGCGCACCTCAAAACCGCTGTCGACGCCTTGAGCAATGTCGCGTGACTGCTCGCCAATCGAAACTGAGACGCCGCAAGACTTACCGTCGAAACCGATCTCAGAAGAGTTGTAACCAATCTCGAGAACCTTCTCGCGAATCAATCCTGGAATGTCTACATAGGCATCGCATGTGACTTCGCCTGCCACGTGCACGAGACCGGTGGTTGCCATTGTTTCAACGGCAACACGAGCATTTGGGTCTTGCGCCAAAATGGCGTCGAGAATGGTGTCGCTGATTTGGTCGCAGACCTTGTCTGGGTGGCCTTCAGTAACGGATTCAGAAGTGAAAAGTCTAAGTTTGCTCATGAGTACTTCGAGTATATCTGCGTCTGCCGACAGTTTTGGCAGATTACTGCGCAGCCGCCAAAACAATGGCATCTATCAAGCGATTGGCGACTTGACGCTTCGTGCCAGTAACGGCGACTGTCGCTGATGTTTTGGCTAGCAGCAAGACGCTTGTGGTGTCTTCGTTGAACACCTTGCCGCCGGTCACATCGTTGGCTACCAAGATGTCACAGCCCTTTTGTTCGAGTTTTAGGCGAGCCAAGGTTTCTAGACGCGAGGGCTCGGTTTCGGTCTCGGCGGCGAAACCTACGACAACCTGCCCGGCATTCTTTTTAGCCGAAATGCGAGCCAGCAGGTCTTCGTTTAGAACCAGAGAAAGTTCGAGGCGCTCCCCCACGACCGACTTCTTGAGTTTGGTTGCACTGGGCACTTCAACCCGATAGTCGCTGATGGCAGCGGCCATGATAAAAACGTCAGCGTCTAGGCGTGCATTGATTGCGTTTGAAAGATCTTGAGCGGTAACTACCGGCACAAACTCGAAGGCTCCGGTGGCGGCGAAATTCGCACCAATCAAGGTGACCTTAGCGCCTCTTCTAGCAGCCTCTTTGGCGATCTCGGTGCCCTGTTTTCCCGAAGAAGCATTACCGATAAAGCGAACCGGGTCGATAGGTTCGCGAGTGCCCCCGGCAGTAACGACCACGTGCTTGCCGGCAAGGTCTTGAGGCAAGGTCAACGCCAGCGCGGCTTCGACGATGTCTTCGGGCTCTGCCATGCGCCCCTTGCCGCTGTCTTCACCGGTGAGGCGACCCTCGGTTGGTTCAATCATGTGGATACCGCGAGCCAAAATCGTTGCAACGTTGGCTTGAGTTGCGGCGTTCTCCCACATTTCGGTGTGCATGGCCGGGGCAATGATGATTGGGGCAGGGGTAGCCAAAATAATGTTTGACAGCAGATCATCGGCGATACCGGCGGCTGTTCGAGCGATGAATGACGCTGTAGCTGGAGCCACGATAACCAGGTCGGCAGACTGCCCGAGTTCGATATGCTTGACGTCTGCGACATCCGTGTATAAATCGGAGTCGACCGAGTTCTTGCTAAGGGCTTCTAGAGTAGCTTTGCCTACAAAACGCAGAGCGTTCTCGGTGGGAACGACTTTAACATCGTGGCCCTGCTCGGTGAGTTGGCGCACCAGTGCAACGGCTTTAAACGCCGCGATACCACCGGTGACGCCAACCAGAATGCGCATAGCGCGAGTTTAGGTTATTCGGCGCTACGCTTTGCGAGCTTGTCTTGCTCGATCTCGCGCATTGCAATGGTTAGTGGCTTCTCGTCGACCGCTGCGTCAACCAGTGGTCCAACGTTGTTGAACAGGCTGCCTTCGTGAAGGG
>CANFPR010000050.1 GCA_947448975.1 Micrococcales bacterium
AAACTCGACCTAAAGAAACTCATCGAAGTTGCCAACACCTCTAACTCGGCCAACTGGTGGGCCCAAATGGGCATCTACACCAACCGCTCGTTGCTCATCAAAACTTTCGCGGTAGAAAACTTCATCGGTCACTGGGATAGCTACTCGGGCCCGATCATCAACAACCACTTTTGGCGCAGCGACGACAAAGGCAAGTTCACGATGATTCCTTGGGGTCTCGACAACACCTTTGGCGAAGACCGTGCAACCTCTTCGCTCGGTGACAGCTACTTCTTCACCATGGACACCAAGGAAGCAGGGTATCCGTGGGTGAAAATCGCCAACAAGAAAGATGCCCTGCCACGCGGAATTCTTTTTCAGAAGTGCCTCGACTACAAGCCTTGCAAAACCGAATACCTAACCGACCTCAAGTTGGTATCGGCTAAGGCCACGTCGATGCAGCTCACCACGTTCATGGCAAACTCGGCCAAGTTGATTGGCAAGCTTGCTTCGAGCAGCGCCGTGATTGAACAGACTCGAACCACCAACTGGGTTAAACAGCAGCAAGCCAACGTCGCGGCGCTCATGAAGAAGTACGGCATTAAGTGACCGGGGCCGAGGCGAAAGTAGCTCTTAGTTGAGCAAACTTGGGCGGCGGCGCATAAGAGTAGCCTTTTTGGTTTTCTACTTCGAAGCCTGGGATGCCCTCGACGAGATCTACCGCCTAATGCTCGAGTCGCCCGACTTTGAGCCGGTCGTGGTTACGATTCCGCGCAAACTTACCGGCGATGCCGACTTCGGCGGCGAAGACAAGGTGAGCGAGTTCTTTACCGAAGCTGGCATCGAGCACATTCGGTTCAACTTCGAAAACTCCTATGAGGGGCTCAACCAGCTGAAACGTCTGGCTCCCGATTACTTGTTCTTGAACTATCCGTGGCAAAAGAATTACCAGCCGGCGTACAAGATCGAAAACCTGATTGCGTTCACTCGGGTTTGCTATGTGCCCTACTTCTCGCTGCCGCTGGTGAACGAACCGAACATCGAGGGAATCGCCCCGCACCTGTTTAGACAGTCAACCCACCGCCTGGCTCACCTGGTGTTTTTGCAAGACCGCTCGGTAAAAGACGCTTTCACCCACACCGAACGCGGCGGCCACCACACCTACTTCACCGGCACGCCCAAGGTTGATTCGCTCATCGAAAAGATGAAAACCCAGCCCAAGTTTTGGCCGCTGGGCGACAGTGCCGGGCGCTTCAAGGTGCTTTGGGCGCCGCATCACAGCTTTGGTGAGGCGTGGCTAAACTTTGGGGTCTTCGATTCGATGCACAACGAAATGCTTGAGTTGGCTCGCGAAAACCCGCACGTCGACTTCGTGCTTCGCCCCCACCCCTACATGTTTGGTTCGCTGGTTGGGCAAAACCACATGAGTGCCGAGGCCTTGGCCTACTGGCGTAAAAACTGGGATGCACTGCCAAACACGGCCACCGATGAAATCACAAGTTACGCCGCGCTCATGTTGGCTGCCGACCTCTTGTTTACCGATGGCATCTCGTTTATCGCCGAGTATCCGCTGGTTACTCGTCGCCCGGCGGTGTTCTTTGAGAAGCAGGGCCACTGGTCGTTCAACCCGCTCGGTGAAATCGCGGCCAAGAGCACGGTGCGCGTCGAAAGTTTTAGGGAATTTGAGTTGGTGCTGAAGCAGGCGATGGAGTGGGGGCTGCCGAGCAAGCAAACCGAGATCGACGAGCTATTTGCGGCAGCCAGCCCGTTTCCGGGTGAGGCCGCCAAGCGCATTCTGGCTATTGTGCAGTCTGATGCGCGCGACCTGCGCGCCTAACCTCGGGGCCAAAGATCAGCAGAATAATCGCTGAGACAATTGCACTCACGAAGATCACGGCCCGCACACCGTAGAGATCTATCAAAAAGCCGCTGGCGACGATGCCAATGACGCTTCCGGTTTGAATAACCGCGCCAATCGCGGCATTGACCCGGCCCAGTGCTTCTGACGGTGAGCGAGCCATGATGATTCCGATTGCATACGCATTGAGAATCGCGTTGCCCACACCAGCCACAAACGACAGCACCGCCAGAACAGTCCAGTGCCAGGCAATCGACATCATGAACACGACGGCAATCAAAACAACCAGACCCAAGAGCATCGCCATGGCGTGACGTTTGGAATCGAGTTTGAGCGCAGCAGTACCCAGTGAACCTGCGATGCTGCCGGCTGCAAAAAGGGCGCTGATGATTCCGTATTCAAAGGGGCTCGCGTGCAATTCGTCTTGCGCCAAGAACACTTCGCCGACATTCAGAGTGCCTAGAGCGATGATCAGAACGCCAATCAAAACTGTGATGGCGCGAATGAGTCGGTCGTTGAAAACGAACTTGAGCCCTGCGGTTGCGCTCATCTTTTCGCCGTCTTCGTGAAGCACGGGTTTGCGATTTATGTTTAGTGCGAAGAACACAACTCCGAGCAGCCAAAAACTAACGGCGTCGATTACGAACGGCCAAAAATAGCCGGTGCTCGCAACCAAAATTCCACCGAGTGCTGGCGCAAAGAGGGTGCCGGCGGAGGCGAATGACTGCATGATTCCTGAAACACGCGGGATGTCTTCTTTTTCGGTGACACTAACCTGTGCAGCCTGAAAGGCCGGGCCAACCAGTGTGCCGGCGATCGCCGTAATCAGAAGGGCGAACGGTGTCCACCAGAGTGGAAAACCCAACGAAAGGGTCAGCGAACTCGCACCCATAACAAACAGCGCGGGCAAAATTACCTGTCTCGAGGTGAACTTGTCGGCGATTAGGCCCGAGACGGGAGCCATAAAAATGGTGGGAAGCCCAAAGGCCAGCAAATAGACCGAAATGCCGGATGCGCCAACCTGATCTTTGTCGCGCAGCATGACTGCGAAAGTGGTTAGTGAACTACCAAGCCACGAGAGTGCGCCGGCGAACGAAAGAATGTAGAGCTTGCGCCACGGAGTTTTCACGCTCGCTAGCCTAACCGCTCAGTGGTGGTTATTCGATTGGAGTTGGCCTAGGCGAAGGTTGAACTTCTGAGATCGAAATATTGAGGTCGCCCTCGGGAGCCATCGGCATCAACTCAACCCAGGTGTTGCCACGGGCGAGCAAGATTTCTTGCCCCGCTGCATCCCTGATGAAGATTGGTGCGGTTTGGCTGGCCTTCGACCAGGTTGCCTCAACGTACATGCCGCCAGTGAAAACCCAAGCCTTGCCGCTGTCGACCATGGTGGTCTTTGGCACGTGGCCATACTTGCGGTCGATTCTTACCTGCAAGACAACTACGTTCTTGGCTGAGATCTGCTTGCCATCGACGATGTCCATGTGTGGCGCGCCATCTTGGGTGCGAAGCCAACGCGTGCCGTCGGCGCTTGGTGTCCATTCGGCGAGCGCACTCGGAAAGTAGACCTTGAACTTGTCGACTGCTAGGCCCTTCAGCACGGCCGTTGCTAGTTCGGCACTGGTGAAGAAGAAGCCCTTCTGAGGAGGAGCGAGCTCGGCGTGAGCCTGCTGAAGTTTTGCCACGTTGACAATCACGTTGTGCGGGGCTTCGCGGTCGGTTGCGCGAGTGAAGGTGCCCTTGCCCTGCTCCTCGGTTTCGTTGGCGTTGAAAACGTTGGTTGCCTGCATGAGCTTTACGAACTTGAGCTGACCGCCCGAGTAACAGACGATGCCGCCGAATTGGCTAATGATGTCTGGGTCCATTGGGCGAATCGAACGCACTGGGCCAACCTGCTCGGGCATACGCGAGTGCCAAACCGCAACTAGGCGGGTGAGGCCACCTTCGACGAGCTCATCGAACACCATGTCGGTTTGGTTGAGGTTTACCTGCGGGCGGGCCACGCCAAGGTTGTCGATCTTGCACGCTACCGATGGTCCGTCGAGCGCTGGGTTGGTGCCAGTTTCGTACTTCGCGCCGGTAAGCGGAGCATAAACGTAAGTCTTGGGCGTCACGGTTGGCGTTGGGCTTGCACTCGGGCCGGCGGTGCATCCGGTGATTGCTAATGCGGTGATTGCCAGAAGTGATACGAGACGAGCCTGTTTGTTCATGCTCGCAGTCTAGGGTTTGCGCCTGTGAAACAGAGCGAACCGAGCAAGAAACACGGCTTTAGTAGGTGAGGTTCCAAGTCTTGGTGAGAGTTGGTAGCCCGAATACTGCAACCGATCGCAAAGTGACCTGGCAGTTTGAGCGGCCCTTGAGCTTCACCACAACGCGGTTTGCCTCCTGGGTCAACGCACAACCCGCGCTTGCCGTCCACTTGGCCCCGGCATTGAGTGAAGTCTTTTGGGTGCCCTGACGAGCCAACACAAACTTAGTGGCACCAATCTGGTGAGAGCCGGTTGAACCAAAGCTTCCAACGAAGGTTTGAGTAGCCGCAACCATTCGAACCACGTGGATCTTCGCAGGATAAACCCAGGTGTCATCCTCGCTCTCTAGGAAGGTAACGAGGCACTGACCGTAACTTACGCGGGCATACAGTTTGTTGCCCACTCGGTAGCATTTTCCGACGACCTGGCTCGGAATTTGGCTGAGAACGATAAAGCCGCCACTTGGAAGATTGCCGTTGAACGCTGCATCCTTGGTGAGTTTCTTAGCCGGGGCATCGCCACGGGCTAGCGAAACGTCTTGCTCGGCAACGGCTTCGGCATACTCGCTGTCAGATGGTGCGGTGACAGTTACCGTACAGATGCCCGATGCGGCAGTTGGCGAAATGAAAACCCGATTGACGATCGTGCACGAACCGGTGGCGGTAACTACTGCGGGCGACGACGACTTGCTGGTAAAGGTGACCTCGGTGAGTGCACCGAACTTGGCGCTGTCGATTGGGTCGAGAATAACCACACCATCTTTTTTGGAGTCCATGAGTTCGGCGTAGTTGAGGCTAGTGGCCCACGGCCCATCGCCCGCTGCCGTTACGCCAACACGGCAATAACCCACAGCCAGAACGGTAACCACACCCGAGGTCGAGTTGACCGAACAGTTCTCGGGGCCCTGCACCACTTGGTAAGTCAGGGCGCCGTTTCCGCCGTCGCGAGCAACGACTGGGCTGAGGTTTTGACCCACCCTAACGTTGTCGGGCACAGAGTATGCGAGCCGCACATAAGAAGAGTGATTGAGGTACGGGGCACCGTTGGGGTTACTTGAGTTCACTGCCGGGCCAACATAGCCAACAACCCAACTTAGGTAGCTCTTGGTATTCGCCTGCACCCATAGAGCGGAGTCGTAACCCGCCTCTTTGCGAGGGTCACTGATGATGTCTGGGTTGATGGCCGCGGCTACGTCGTCAACCATGGTTGCAAAGTCGAGGGTCGGAACAATGTCGTTGACTTTGAGTAACGCACCTTTATAAAGCTCTAGGCACGGCGAATAGCTGAGGCAACGCTGAGCCATCATGCCCACGTCGCCATAGCTGTAAAGGTCGATCCAGCCATTCAACGTTTGGTCGGTACCCCAGGGCAAGATCGTGAACAACCCGTTTTTGGTGCTGTGCGCATAGTAGTTGTTCTTGATGGTCCAGGCGTAGCCATCCCAGTGGCCGGTGTAGCGCTCAACAGCCATCTCTTTAACAAACTCGTTGATGTCGAGATACTTTTGCACCGCAGTAAACCAGGCCTCGCCGCTGAGGTTGTTGGTTGCCGAAAGCGCAGCGAGGTCGTCGCGGTTATTGAGGTCGCCCTCGTCAATCTGCAGGCTTTGATACTGGCTGTCGATAATGTCTTGAACCCAATACGAACCTTCGTAAAGGTGCTGAGTTGAGGTGTACCAGCGCTTGAGGCTAACCGAGTCGTAGGTTTCGATGTTTAGGTGCAAACCGTAGTCGACGCCGTTTACATAAACGCGCACATAACCAACGCGAGGAGCCGGTACGCCCATGGCCCGAAAGATTCGGTAGGTCATGGCCTCGTGCAACATCGAAGGGTCTTGAACCATGTTGTTAAAGGTGAACTTCTTGATGCCGTAAAGCCTTTGGCCTTTGACCGAGAAGTTCATCTTTACTTTGAAGCCGGCCTTGCCGTTTAGGTCACGAAGCGAACCCAAACCGCCTTTGAGTCGCAGCCCAACTTCGAGGTTTGCCGACGGTCCGTTTTTGGTGGTGAAAACCATTTGAGCGGGCTGGTAATCGCCCTTGCCGTTGGCCTGAAGATTGTTGTAACTGGTTTGAGGCAGCGTGATATCGGCACGGTTGACTACCACTGGGTCGAATAGCGAAGCCTGCTCGTCGGTGCCTTCAACATAACTTTTGCCCGACACCGATGCGGCGCTCGCGCTGGTGGTCGACACCAGCGTGCCCGTGAGCGTGAGCGCGATTAGGGCGATCGCAGCGGCAATGCGGCGAAGTGTTGTCGAAAGGTTATGTGGCACAGTCACAAGCCTATGGTTTTGCTTTTAGACTTGTGAATAATTCGAGTGTGCGTTCGAGCCCAAACCCAAAAACTTTTCGCCGTTTGGCGCGCCAGAAAGGCCAGCACCTTGATTCACTCCCCGTTGCAAACATCTTC
>CANFPR010000051.1 GCA_947448975.1 Micrococcales bacterium
ACGTCGTCACCCATGAGGGTGCTGAAGACTTCGTCGGCTAGGGCCGCGTCGTCGAGGGTTACCTGCAGCAGGGTGCGACGGTCTGGGTCCATGGTGGTGGCCCAAAGTTCGTCGTAGTCCATTTCGCCCAGACCCTTGTAGCGCTGGATTGAGTTTTCCTTAGGAATTCTCTTACCCGATGCCTGACCCGAAGCCAGCTTCTCGTCGCGTTCGGCGTCGGAGTAAACGTATTCGTGTTCTGCGTTTGACCATTTGATTCGATACAGCGGCGGCTGCGCGAGGTACACGTAACCGTGCTCGATCAGCGGGCGCATGTAACGGAAGAGGAGGGTCAAGATCAGAGTGCGAATGTGCTGACCATCGACATCGGCGTCGGCCATAAGAACGCACTTGTGATAGCGGATCTTGGTGACGTCGAATTCTTCACCGATGCCGGTGCCGAATGCCGTGATGAGTGCCTGCACTTCGGTGTTGGCGAGTGCGCGGTCTAGGCGAGCACGCTCTACGTTGAGAATCTTTCCGCGCAGCGGCAAGATGGCTTGGGTTTCTGGGTTACGGCCGCGAACAGCCGAACCACCTGCCGAGTCACCCTCAACGATGTAGATTTCGCTGAGCTTTGGGTCGCGGCTTGAGCAGTCTCGAAGCTTGCCCGGCATACCGCCCGACTCGAGCAGACCCTTGCGGCGGGTTGCCTCACGAGCCTTGCGGGCAGCCTGTCTTGCGGTTGCCGCTTGAATGGCTTTGCGAACGATGTCTTTGGCCTGGGTTGGGTTGCGCTCCAGCCAGTCGCCGAGTTGCTCGTTGACTACCTTTTGCACAAACGCCTTGGCTTCGGTGTTACCGAGCTTGGTCTTGGTTTGACCTTCGAACTGTGGCTCGCTCAACTTGACCGAGATAACCGCGGTTAGGCCTTCGCGGCAGTCATCGCCGCTGAGGTTTTCGTCTTTTTCTTTGAGCAGGTTGGTTGCCCTGGCGTACTTATTTAGTAGCGAGGTTAGAGCCGCGCGAAAACCCTCTTCGTGGGTTCCACCCTCGTGAGTGTTGATGGTGTTGGCGTAGGTGTGCACGCTCTCGTTGTAGGCGTTGGTCCACTGCATGGCCAACTCAAGCGACATGTTCTTCTCTTTGGTCTCCGACTCAAAAGAGATGATCTCTTGGTGCACGAGTTCGGTTTTCTTCGAAGAGTTCAAGAACTCCACGTAGTCCATGAGGCCGCGCTCGTATAGGTAGGTGTCTTCGCGACCGTTGCGCTCATCGGTGAGGCTGATCTCAAGGCCCTTGTTCAAGAAACACATCTGCTGAAAACGTGCGCGCAGGGTTTCGTAGTCGAACTCTACGGTTTCGAAGATTTCGGCGTTCGGCTCGAACTCGGTCATGGTGCCGGTCTTGTCGGTTGGGCCGGCCTTGGCTAGCGGTGCATCTGGCACACCGTTTTGGTAGCTCTGAGTCCAGAAGTGACCCTCGCGGGCAACGGCTACGCGCAGCTTGGTTGAAAGAGCGTTAACCACCGATGCACCCACACCGTGGAGACCACCCGAAACCGCATATCCGCCGCCGCCGAACTTACCGCCGGCGTGCAAGATGGTGAGCACAACCTGAACGGTTGAGACTCCTTCGGTTGGGTGAACTGCCACAGGGATGCCGCGGCCGTTGTCTTGAACGCGAATCCATCCCTCTTTGGTGATGGTTACTTGAATGGCGTTGCAGTAGCCGGCAAGAGCTTCGTCTACCGAGTTGTCTACGATTTCGTAGACCAGGTGGTGAAGGCCGCGCGGGCCCGTCGAACCGATGTACATGCCGGGGCGTTTACGAACGGCCTCTAGGCCTTCGAGCACTTGAATATTGCCGGCTTCGTAAGTGCTGTTTTCGGGTGTAGACATTTTAAGTTGGTACTCCTTTTTGCTGGATTAGGCCCTATGAACTGCGACCTCGGCGGCCGACTTAAATTCGGGGTTGCTAACCCTTAAATTCTACCTTTGACACCGACATTTATCGGGGATATGCAGAGATCGGCAAAGGGCCGTTTTGCCCTTTATTTATGCGGAAGTTGCGGGTTGCCAACATCTCGATTGGGCAACAAAATTGCGTCTACCCGTAGGTGTCTCTCGGCCCGCGACCGGGCACCGATCTCGGGCCTTTTTTCCACGATGGCGCGGTGGGTCCGAGCATCTTCAGCGAGGTGATATTCAGTTCGGAATATTCGGCGTTTAGGCGTTCCAAAATGACGTTGCCCATTAGGCGTAGCTGGGTTGCCCACACAGTCGACTTGCATCGAACCGTTAGGGTTCCGTCAACCAAATCTTCGGGCATCGAGTTTGCCGCGGTGTCGGCTCCAACGATTTCGGCCCACTTCACGTGTAGTTCGGCCTCGGCCATTTCGCCCGTCCAGCGAAAAGCGCCCACGAGGTCATCCACCGATGAAATTGCCGAAACCGGGTCGCGCCCGCGATCGAACGGTTTCGATTTGGCTTTGGATGCTTTGGCTTCGATGCGCTTTTGGTCGCGACTCATGCGCTTGCCGGTGGCCGCCTCGCGCATCGTGTAGTAAAACTCTTGGGCGAAGTCGCGTTTCGGTGTCTTTGGGTCGCTCATACGCGGGTCACCACCGCTTGTTTCACGGCAAACCGAGTGGCGGTCAAAATGGCCGGCACGTCTTCTTCGGCTGCTGCGGTGATTAGCACCTGCTCATTGTTGGCGATTAGCTCGGCCAAGCGCAAGCGTCGGCCGGCATCTAGTTCTGCAAATACGTCGTCGAGAATCAAAATGGGGTCGCCGGTGCGGCTCTCTTGCTTTAGCAGCTCGATCGAAGCCAAACGCAAAGCCAGCGCATAAGACCACATCTCGCCGTGGCTCGCGTACCCCTTTGCCGGTAGTTCGCCGAGCATCAAAACTATGTCGTCGCGTTGAGGCCCAGCCAGCGTGATTCCCCGCTCGAGCTCTTTGGGGCGAATCTCGGCCAGCTTTGCGCTGAACATTGCGGCAATCGCATCGCGGTCGAGGTTCTCGAGGTTACCTCCAGCCAGATCTTCGGCAACGTCTGGCGAATCGCTCAGCAACCCGGCGGTGTCGACGAGCAGCGACGAGCGATAGACCAGTCGCGGCTCGTTGTTGGAGGTGGCGATCTTTTGGTAGGCGTCGAATAGGTGAGGTTGCAGAAGTTGAGCGATGTTGAGCCTGGCCGACACGATTTCGGTGCCGTACTGAACGAGCGAGGCATCCCAGGCGTCGAGTGTGCTCAGCGCCGAACCGGTGGTCTTGGTGATCTTTGCCGATTTGAGCAGGGCATTGCGCTGCTTGAGCACGCGCTCGTAGTCGGCATATACGCCGGCCATGCGCGGGCGGTGCTGCACCACGAGCTCGTCGATGAACGCGCGTCGGTTTGTTGGGTCGCGGCGCACGATGTCGATGTCTTCGGGGGCGAAGGTCACCGATTGCACGATGCCGATGATGTCTCGGATGCGCGGCAAATCGGCCTTGTTAACGCGGGCCTTGTTCTTGCCTTCGCGGTTGAGCTCGATCTCGAGTAGCACGTCGCGCTCTTCGCTGCTCACCATGGCTCGCACGATGGCCGAGTTTGCCTTGGAGTTGATTAGTGGCTGATAGCCGGCCACCCGGTGCGAGCTGAGCACGCTCATGTAGCGCACCGCTTCGACCATGTTGGTTTTGCCTTGGCCGTTTGGCCCGATGATCAGGTTGATGCCGGGTTCGAAGGCAACCTCGAGGGTGCCGTAATTGCGAAAAGAGGCGAGGGTTAGATGCTTTACCAACATCGCCCTCGCCCCTTCTCGTTTAGTTCAGTTACCTCTCAACTTTGAGTTGATTGGGGAGCTTACTTCTCGTTCTTGACTACAGCGTGGCCACCGAACTGGTTGCGCAAAGCAGCAACTGCCTTCATGGCTGGCGAGTCTTCTTGACGGCTAGCGAAGCGAGCAAACAAAGATGCGGTGATCGCAGGCATTGGAACTGCCTCGGCAATTGCCTCTTCGATGGTCCAGCGACCTTCGCCCGAGTCGTTTACGAAGCCCTTGATGTTGTCTAGGTTTGGGTCTTCTTCGAGTGCGCGAACCAAGAGGTCGAGCAACCATGAACGAACCACGGTGCCACGCTGCCATGCAGCGAAGGTTCCGTGAACATCTTTGATGATGCTCTTCTTCTCTAGAAGCTCGTAGCCTTCGGCGAACGACTGCATCATTCCGTATTCGATGCCGTTGTGCACCATCTTGGCGTAGTGACCGGCGCCGGTGTCGCCAACGTGAACGAAGCCCTCTTCGCGCTTGCCCTCTGGGCGAAGTGCGTCGAATACTGGCATTGCGCGCTCAACTAGCTCGGCAGGGCCACCGACCATTAGGCCGTAGCCGTTTTCGAGGCCCCAAACGCCACCAGAAACGCCACAGTCTAGGTAGCCGATGCCGTGAGGTGCGAGTTCTTCGGCGTGACGAATGTCGTCGCTGAAGCGAGAGTTGCCACCCTCGATGATTAGGTCGCCTGGCTCAAGGAACTTAACTAGCTCGTTGATTACGTCGTCGGTTGGCTGGCCGTGAGGAACCATTACCCAAACGGTGCGAGGGGCAGGAAGCGCCTTGACTAGTGCTTCAACAGATTCGACATCTGAGACATCCTTGCTGCGTGCGTAGCCGGTGACTTCTACGCCGTTCTTGCGAAGACGTGAGCGCATGTTACCGCCCATCTTGCCTAGACCAATCAGACCAATGTGCATGTATGTACCTTTCAAAGGGGGCGGGAGTTTTAGCGGTTAAGCAGGTTTGGTTGAAGCAGGTAGCGGTAGGTGTCACTGTCGGTCTTTTCTTTAGAACCGTGGCTAGTGATTAGTACCGGGCCTGGCTTGTTTGGATCGTTGTTTGATGTGAAGGCAACCTTCACGAATTCACTGTGAACACCAGAGATACCTTCGAGAAGGAACTGCGGCTTTAGTGAAACAACGATCTCTTTACCTGTGAGCTCAGCGCTGATGCTCTCGGATGCTTGAGCGGTTTCGTTTCCGCTTGCGTCAAGCGTCACCGAATCCTCTTTGAAATCGAACTTGATTGGGGCTTCGCGCTCGAGAACCAGGCCAACACGTCGAGTTGAGTCGACTAGATCGGCGGTGTTGATGATTGCGAAGTTTGGAACATCTGCAGGGAACAGCGACTTTACCGGTGGGAAGGTGCCCTTCATGAGGATGGTGGTTACCGAGCGGTTGTTGGCAGAGAAGCCGATGATCTCTTTGTCACCCTCGGCGCTTAGACCAATCTGGATTTCACCCTGGTGGCTGAAGTTTTTGGCTACTTCGCTAAGGATGCGCGATGGAACCAGTGAGGTGTTGCCGATCGAAGCTGCGGTTGGCTTCCAAGAAACCTCGCGCATCGCTACACGGTAGCGGTCGGTGGCTAGAAGCGTTAGAGCTTTTTCGCCAGCTTCGATGAGAACACCGTTTAGCTGAGGGGTGACGTCTTCTTTTGAAACGGCAGGAAGAACCTGAGCAACTGCCTGCTGAAAGTCTTCGCCAGCAACTGATCCAGCAACCGGTGGCATTTCTGGCAGGGGTGGGTAGGTTTCGATTGGCATGGTGGCCAGGTTGAACTTGGCGGCTCCGCACTTAACTTCGACCTTGTTGGCTTCTAGGTTTACTTCGACCGGAGCGTTTGGAAGCTTGTTGGCAATGTCGTTGAGTAGACGGCCAGAAACCAAAACGCGACCAGGTGTGTCAACCTTGGCGACGATCTCAACTTGCGCCGATACCTCGTAGTCGAAAACCGAGAGGCGAAGTGCATTGGCGTCGGCTTCAACCAAAATGCCGGTGAGAATCAACATTGGTGCTCGCTGCGGAAGCAGACGACTTACGAAAGATACGGCTTCGCTCAGAGCGTCGCGGTTTACTTGAAACTTCACGTGTCACCAGTCTTTGGTTGGGTAGTTGAAGATATGACTTCTTAAGGGTCAATCCTGCCATAAATTCGTGCTGGGCATTGGGCTCGGGTAAATCGTTATGGGTCAGGTTTAATTTCTCTTTAAATCTAATTTTCTTATTAACCCTTGTGGAAATTGTGAATAACCACGGTCGACCCATTGGTTAACTGGAAACTACAACGGTGAAAGATGTATACACATGTGTGTATAAATCTGTGGATAACTAGAGGCACTGTGAATTGAGAATTGAGTTTTCATTAAAAGAACCCAGTAATTCACTGATATTGGTGGGTTATCAACAGTTATCCACAGATTTGTGAACAGCTGGATTTAGAACGAACGGTGGTCGTTTCTAACCTTGGTCATGATTTCGGTGACCTGGTTGTAGATGTAGCGACGATCCTTCATCCACTCGGCAACCTTGCGGTTGGCGTACATCACGGTTGTGTGGTCGCGGTTACCAAACAGCTGGCCAATCTTTGGCAGCGAAAGGTTCGTGAGCTCGCGGCAAATGTACATGGCAATCTGGCGGGCCATGGCAATGGCGGCGGTGCGTGAGTTGCCGTAAATCTC
>CANFPR010000052.1 GCA_947448975.1 Micrococcales bacterium
ACCCAAAGGGCAATAAGCCTCGAACCAAGAATCGCCCCGACTACAAGAACGCGCAGATCGGCTTTGTGACCGGCGTAGACCTTGGGCGGTACCGCATTCTGCTTGAGGGCGAAGACCGCGACATCACCGCCACCATGGCCAAAGAATTGCGCAAGGTTGGCGCAGCCGTAGGCGACCGCGTGGCGCTTGCCGGTGATACCTCAGAAACCGAAGGCGCCCTCGCCAGAATTGTTCGCATCGAACCTCGCACGTCGCTGCTTCGCCGAAGCGCCGACGACACCGACCAGGTTGAGCGAGTAATCGTGGCCAACGCAACGCAGATGGCCATCGTCACGGCAATCGCAAACCCCGAACCTAGAACCAGACTTATCGACCGCTACCTCGCCGCCGCATTCGACGCCGGTTTGCGACCAATTCTTGTAATCACCAAGTGCGACCTCGCCGACCCAACCGATTTCTTGGCAAACTTCGCCGGCTTAAGCATCCCCGTGATTAAAAATCGCTCGGATGCACCCGCCCTCGACGAACTGCAAAAATTGCTCGACGGCGAAATCACTGTGATGGTGGGTCACTCGGGGGTCGGAAAATCGACGCTCGTGAATGCGCTGGTGCCGAGTGCCGACCGAGCAACCGGAGGTGTAAACGTGGTTACCGGTCGCGGTCGCCACACGAGTTCTTCGGTGCGAGCCATTGCTCTCGAAAACGGCTGGATTATCGACACTCCTGGTGTTCGCTCATTTGGTTTGGGTCACATCGATCCAAAGTCGTTGTTGCGTTCATTCGAAGATTTGTGGGAGGTCATTCAGAAGTGCCCGCGCGACTGCTCCCACCACGCCGACTCCCCCGACTGTGGGCTTGACGAAGCACTTGCAGCTGGAACTCTTGGCGAACACGGAGCTGGCCGTGTCGATTCACTTCGCCGACTCATCACCTCAATCGACCACGAGTAGGCTGTTTTCATGCCCGAATACGCCGACGACCTCGCACTCGCACTGCGCTTGGCCGACGAAGCCGACCGCATTGCGCTGCAGCGCTTTCGCTCGCAAGACCTGGTTGTCGAAACCAAGCCAGACGCATCGCCGGTAACCGACGCCGACAAGGCAGTTGAGGCGCGCATCCGTGAAATTTTGGCCGCTGAGCGACCAGATGACGCCCTGATTGGCGAAGAGATGGGCGTTGCCGGGTCGGCAAAACGCACGTGGATCATCGACCCGATCGATGGCACGGCAAACTTCATGCGAGGGGTACCGGTTTGGGCCGCACTCATTTCGCTCGCGGTAGACGGCAAACCAACCGTCGGCGTCGTTTCGGCACCGGCCCTTGGTAGACGTTGGTGGGCTGCCCCAGAAATCGGAGCACACACCCGCGATGTCGACGGCACCGAGCGCGCGATTCGAGTTTCGAAAGTGGCCGATCTGGCCCACGCCTCGCTGTCTTACAACAATCTTCAGCTCTGGGACCAAGCCGGATACCTGAACAAGCTCATTGCCATCAGCCGCAAGATCTGGCGCACACGGGCGTACGGTGATTTCTACTCGTACATGCTGCTAGCCGAAGGCGCAGTTGACATTGTTGCCGAACACGATCTGAAGATTTACGACATCGCCGCACTCGTGCCGGTGGTCGAGCAAGCGGGCGGTCGCTTTAGCGCCATCGACGGCCCTCTCAATGCAGAAACCTCATCGGTGCTTGCCACCAATGGCCCACTTCACGCGAGCGCTACCGAGGAATTTTCAGGCTGATGCGCTTGCATCGAGCTTGGTTGGTGGCTGGGGTCACCTTTCTCACCCTGATTGCAGCCGCCGCCTTTAGATCTACCACGTCGGTACTGTTCTTGCCCCTCGAGTGGGAATTCGGTTGGACCAGAGCGCAGACGTCTGGCGCTCTATCTCTCAATCTTTTGATTTACGGACTCTCAGCTCCGATGGCCGCGATTCTCATGGTCAAGTTCGGCACCAAGCGCGTTGCGCTTTGGGCACTCACCTCAATTTCTGCCGGCACCGCAATGACCATGTGGATGGGTCAACTCTGGCAGCTTTACCTGCTGTGGGGTGTACTCGTCGGAGTTGGCACGGGATGCCTTGCTCTGGTGTTTGCGGCATCGGTAGCTAACCGGTGGTTTACCAAGCACCGAGGTCTTATCACAGGCATTTTCTCGGCAGCCTACGCCACCGGTCAATTAATCTTCTTGCCCTGGATCAGCGCCGTAGTTGAGCATGCGGGGTGGCGCTGGGGAGTTGCCGTTGTCGCACTCTTTGCCGTTGCCCTGATTCCGATCTTTGCGTTCGTGTTCAAAGACAAACCAGCCGATGTCGGTTTGCAGCCTTTCGGCGGCGAAACCGTGGCCTCGAACGTTGCCGCCCCAAGCACCTTCAAGGCTTCGTTTGCTGCTCTCGGCGCAGCGGCAAGAACCAAGGCATTTTGGATTCTCGCTGGAACGTTTTTTGTGTGCGGCTGGACCACCAACGGGCTAATCGGGGCACACTTCATTCCGGCAACGCACGATCACGGCATGCCAACCACGTTGGCGGCGGGTTTGCTCGCGGTGGTTGGCATTTTTGATTTCATCGGCACCATTGCATCGGGTTGGCTAACCGACAGGTTTGATTCGGCTTGGTTGTTGGTGTTTTATTACGGTCTGCGCGGCCTGGCACTGTTCACCGTGCCGTTCGTTCTGGGCCCGACCGTTGCGCCACCAATGCTGTTCTTCGTGGTGTTCTACGGGCTTGATTGGATTGCCACAGTTCCGCCAACGGTGGAGCTCTGCCGTCGGCACTTCGGGCTCGAGGTTTCCCCACTCATTTACGGTTGGGTCTTTGCCTCGCACATGATCGGTGCGGCCATTGCGGCATGGTTCGCAGGAATCATCCGCGATACTCAAGGCGATTACTTCATTGCATGGATAACCGCTGCTGTGCTGTGTTTGGCTGCCGCGGTTGCGAGCAGTGCTTTGCGAGGTCAGCGAGCAAAGGTCTCGGCCTAGATCCCTAACTGCTGCATTCGCACTTCGATGAGCCTTTGCACGATGCTCGCCGGCAACGGCACGTCAACAGCGAAGTGCAACGAACCTTTTGTGCTCACGAAGTCGTTGAGCTCAGAAATCTCACCAATAACCTGCCCGCTGTGCGGAAGATAGGCGAGGTGATTCTTAAAGGCTGCAAACCCAGCGATTACCTTGCCCTCAACCCGAAATGCTGGCATGGCGTAAGAGATGCATTGCTCGGCTGCCGGCTGCAAGGCCAAAATATCGCGTCGCAACTGCTCGAGCGTCGAACGCTTGGGCTCTGGCAACCCAGCCAGGTAGTCGTCGATTTCTTTGACGCTCATGGTTTACGCGGCAAACGCTCCCAGGATTGCACCCGCGACGGTTAGGCACACGACATCTTGGCCGACTTCGATTAGCCAAACCTTGATGGAGTTGTAAATCTTGTAGTCCGGTTGACCAAACATGCGGTGCGAGAGTGACGAGAATGCACTCAAACCAACCGAGAAGAGAAAACCAAAGAGCGCTCCGGTGCCCCAGCCGATACCTGGTGAAACTACCTGCGCCAAGGTGATGATCACATCTAGCGTCGCAATCTGCACCAGCGCACCAACATAGGTGCCACCGAACATCAGCGCTGTCTCACCGGCACTCATCTGCACGCGCTCGGTAGGCACTTCGCGACCGAGCAGTTTGATCCAGATTGGGTAAAAGGTCTTTGGCCCGAACCAGACAGCACCGATTACGAACGAAACTATCGAAGCGAGAAAAATGGCCAGCCAGTTGAGGTTTTCGAGAAGGATGTTCATGCAAAAATGCTAAAACATTTACGGGCCAAGCTTTGCTAACTAGGCTTGCAACATGCAGACGCAAATAGGCGCGTACCCGGTTGAACTCATTGAATTCAATCCGCAGGGTGAGCGTTTAATTGTCTTGCTTCACGGGTTTGGTGCCAGCACTTTCAGTTGGCGCACCGTTACCGATGAACTTTCTGAGTTAGGGCACGTGATTGCCTACGACCGCCCGGGTTTTGGTAAGACTCCAGTTGTCACTCGCACCAAGGCAGAAGACCCCTATTCTCTGGCTGGGCAAGTCGAACTACTCAAAGCGATCATCGAAGACAAAGCAAACGGGCGATCGGTTGTAGTTGTCGGGCACTCCGCCGGTGCATTAGTCGCCACCGAGTTTGCCCTTCGGTTTCCAGAAATGCTTTCATGCTTGGTCTTGGAGTCTCCAGCCGTTTGGCGCACCCCACCGGTTCCGGCATGGTTAGGCAGAGCGTTACGAACCAACAAGTTCGAGAACCGCGCTCAACGCCTTCTCGAGGGCTTTTCGAAGGCGGGCATGAAGATTCTGCGCGATAGCTTCTACGACCCCGCAAAACTCACTCAGGATGTAATCGACGGATACACCGAACCGATGCAAAATTCCGACTGGAAGCTTTCGCTTTGGCGGTTCATGACGGCATCGCAGTCGAATGAGGTTCGCAAGAACCTTTGGCGCATCGAGATGCCGGTGCTGGTGATTACCGGCGACCACGACAAGATCGTGAAGGTCGAAAATACCTTCAAGGTGGCCGAGCGACTCTTGTGCCACTCGATTTACCTGGTACCCAACACCGGTCACCTCGCTCACGAAGAAGACCCGAAAGACTTTCTTCGAGTGGTTTCGCGATTCATAAAGAAAAACTCTTGAGCATGTTCAGCGCAGGCTTCTTTCGCGGCATTTTTCACCCCGAAGCCTTTCACGGTGATGGCAAAACCAGTGATTTCTTCGAAGGCTGGTACGTCAAACTCGTCAGCGCCGACCAGAAACAGCGCTGGGCGGTAATCCCTGGGGTGTTTTTAGGTCAGGATGGCGGCAAGCGCAGTGAGGCGTTCATCCAAGTGCTCGACGGCAGCACCGGACGCTCTTGGTACCACCGCTTTGAACTCAACGATTTTGAGGCGGCAAACGATCGCTTTGAAGTTCGCATCGGCAACAACCACTTCAGTGCAGCTGGCGCAACACTAGACCTACCGCAGCTCAAGGGCACGGTCACGTTCGACACGGCCTTCGACCCTTGGCCGGTAAAGCCGCTCTCCCCCGGCATTATGGGTTGGTTCGGGGCTGTGCCTTTTATGGAGTGCTTTCACGGCATTGTTTCGTTCGGGCACGATCTGGGCGGTTCGCTTCAGGTTGAAGGCAAGACGTCGAGTTTTGCCGGCGGTCGCGGCTACATCGAAACCGACTGGGGCAAGGCCTTTCCGAGTGGATACGTTTGGCTGCACAGCAATCACATCGACACCAACCCCGATGCTTCGCTAATCGGCTCGGTCGCGATCATCCCTTGGATTGGGAAGCCGTTTAGAGGGTTCATTGTTGGGCTCAAACACAGCGGCAAATTGCACCGCTGGACAACCTACAACGGCGCTAAAGAGCTCGAACTCGTAATTACCGACTCACACGTATCTTGGCGACTCGAATCGCCAGACGGGGTACTCGAGCTGTCGGCCGACCGCGTGCGTGGAGGGTTGCTACATGCGCCAATTCGCACCGAAATGCATCAGCGAGTCGATGAAACTCTCGATGCGGTCATTCGAATCAAGCACACCGACAAAAATGGCAACGTGCTGCTAGAAGGTAACGGCATGGTGGGTGCCATGGAGGTTTACGGAGACCTCCAGCGATTGCTAGCTATCTGACCCGGCTGTTACAGGCCGAGGTACGCCTCTAGCGAGTCAAAGTAACTTTCCATGCCGGCCTTGGTGGCTTCGGCCTGGCCCTCTGGCATCTCGCCAAATTGGCTAAAACGAACCCAGGTCTTGTCGCCTCGAGCCTCAAAGTCAACATTCACTACGTGAGCCGGTGCGTCGGCAGGTCGGGCGGCGAACTCTTGGGCATCCTGCGAGTAACTCATGGTGTGAGCCAAGTGCTTGTGGTGTTCAACTGCGGTGTATCGACCCCAAAAGTAGGCCACAAAGTTGTTCATCGGTACATCTACGGCAACTGTCCAGATACCGCCAACCGTGGCATCCGAGGTGAAAGCGCCCGCTACACCCTCGAGAATCGTCGGGTGATACCAAGCTTCTAGGGCCTTCGCGTCGGTCCAGGCGTTCCACACGGTGGCGATGTCGGCCGTGTATTCGCGCTCAACCGAATACAAGAGTGAGTGAGTCATTGATTCCTTCAAAAAATTTTTATCGCAATAAATCTACCTGCGAAATACCGAGCGCCATTACGCGGTTGCCAACCGCATGAACCTTTCATCGAAACGCATTCTCGTAGTTGGCGCATCTGGAGTATTGGGGGCCGAAATCACACGGATGCTTGCCGCTAAAGGCGCGCAAGTGTTGGCAACGGCTCGAACCCAAGAGTCGGC
>CANFPR010000053.1 GCA_947448975.1 Micrococcales bacterium
AAAGCCGCCTCTTACACATTTTTCATGGGCTGGCACTGGGAAACACTTCTGCTGGTATCGGATAGCCTGGGGGCATTTTTGGTTGTCTACCTAACCCGACCTCGGGCAAGTGAGTCTTCATTAGTCTTATAGAAATGAAACTTGTTCACACCGCATCCGAGCTAAATCTGCTGGTAGCCGAAGCCAAAGCCGAGGGCAAGCGCGTTGCCTTCGTGCCAACCATGGGCGCACTGCACGAGGGGCACCTTCGCTTGGTTGACCTCGCACTCGAGCAGGCCGACTTTGCGGTGGTTTCAATCTTTGTCAACCCGCTGCAGTTTGGCGAGGGTGAAGATTTCGACAGGTACCCGCGAACCCTAGAAGCCGACTGCGAAGCCCTCGAGGCTCGCAACTGCGATGTGGTTTTTGCGCCGAGCGCCGCCGAGGTTTACCCACCCGATGGCACGCCAGGCAAGGCAACCGAACGTGCCGGAATCATCGGCGCAACCTTCGAAGGAGCCGCCCGCCCGGGCCACTTCGACGGCATGCTCACCGTGGTTGGCCGCCTGTTGCAGCTGGTCGACCCAGATGTTGCGATCTTTGGGCAAAAAGATGCCCAGCAGGTGTTTATGGTTCGCAAACTCATCGGTGCAAAATTCAAGGATGTCGAACTGGTGGTTGCCCCTACCGTGCGAGAGCAATCGGGTTTGGCTCTCTCGAGCCGCAACCGCTATCTCACCCCTTCGCAGCGTGAAACCGCCGTGGTGATTTCGAAGGCTCTGCGTGCGGTTGACTTTGCTGCCAAGCACGGGCTGCCAGCATCGTTCTGCATCGAGGCAGGTAACACGCTTTTCGCCGGCGAGCCCGAGGCTAAACTTGAGTATCTAGCGGTAGTTGACCCGCAGCTGTTTAAACCGGTAACCGACAAGTTCAAGGGCGAAGCCCTCGTGATTGTTGCAGCCGAAGTTGGCGGCGTTCGACTAATCGATAACCAGACCATTGAAATTCGGGAGCAAGACGCATGAGCGAATCGCCAATCGAGCACGAAGACGAACAAGACCTGCCCGAGCAGATCGCCATTCGTCTCGAAAAGCGCGAGCGCCTAAACGCACTCGGCGATGCCTACCCGGTGTCTTTGCCAATCACTCACACCATTGCGCAGGTTCGCGCCGCCTACCCAGAGCTCGAAATAGACGTTGCTACTGGCGATGAGGTTGCGGTTGTGGGCCGAGTAATGTTCCAGCGCAACACCGGCAAGCTCTGCTTTGCCACCTTGCAGGCAGGCTCTGGCGAGCGCATCCAGGCAATGTTGTCGCTCGACAAGGTTGGCGAAGAGCAGCTCGAACTTTACAAAGAACTCGTCGACCTCGGCGACCACCTGTTTGTGGCCGGTGAAGTTATCACCTCGAAGCGCGGTGAGCTGAGCATCCTGGTAACCGATTGGAAGATGGCTGCCAAGACCATTCGCCCACTGCCGAACCTTCACAACGAGCTCGGCGAAGAGTTTCGCGTTCGTCACCGCTACCTCGACCTAATCGTGCGCGACCGCGCCCGCGAAGTGGTCAAGATTCGCGCTCAGGTTATGGCGTCGATGCGCAAAACCTTTGCCGATGCCGCTTACCTCGAGGTTGAAACCCCGATGCTGCAGACCATTCACGGTGGTGCGTCGGCTCGCCCGTTTAAGACTCACTCCAATGCGTTCGACACCGAGCTGTTCTTGCGTATCGCGCCCGAGCTTTTTCTAAAGCGTGCCGTTGTCGGTGGCATCGACCGCGTCTTCGAAATCAACCGCAACTTTAGAAACGAAGGTGCCGACCGCACCCACAGCCCCGAGTTTGCAATGCTCGAGGCCTACGAGGCTTTTGGCGATTACAACGTGATGGCCGAGCTCACCCAGCGCCTAATTCAAAATGCCGCCATGGATGTCTTCGGAACTCACCAGGTTGTGCTCGAAGATGGCACGGTTAACGACCTTGGCGGCGAATGGGCTCGCATCTCGATGTTTGAGTCGCTTTCGGCAGCAGCCGGCGTTGAAATCACCCCCGAAACTCCGATCGCCGAGCTCAAGAAGCTGGCCGACAAGGAGGGTCTCGAAATCGATCACCCTCAGCACGGCAAGTATGTTGAAGAACTTTGGGAGCACTTCGTAAAGGGCGACCTCATCAACCCAACCTTCGTCATGGACTTTCCGGTGGATACCTCACCGCTCGTTCGCAACCACCGCAGCAAGGCGGGCGTTGTTGAAAAGTGGGACCTCTACATTCGCGGTTACGAGCAGGCCACTGGCTACTCGGAGCTCGTCGACCCGGTGATTCAGCGCGAGCGCTTTGTCGAGCAGATGAAGCTGGCTGCCGCCGGCGACCCAGAAGCCATGAAGCTAGACGAGGACTTTTTGAAGGCACTCGAGTTCGGCATGCCACCAACCGGCGGTATGGGAATGGGCGTCGACCGCCTGCTCATGAGCCTCACCGGTCTGGGCATTCGCGAAACCATCATGTTCCCGCTGGTTAAGTAGGCGCGGATGACCGCCTGGGAGATCTTCGTAGACGTATCGCTTTCGCTGGTGCCGCCGCTACTCGTTGGTGGAATCTTCTATGTGATCATGCGCTCCATTTTGCGAGCCGACTCGAAGGAGCGCGAGGTTTACTCGCAGATCGAGGCCGAAGAGCGCGCCAAGCTTGAGAAAAAGTAGCTCATATTCTTCCGTTTTGATTTGCGTAACTTGGTTAGTCATGTATTGTGTGAGCTAGGGGGAATTAAAAAGATGGGGGCATCAATGAAACTTAGACGCCGGCTCTACACAGCGATGGTTGCTGTGGTCGCAATAATCGCCGCTCCAACTTACGCAGTAGCTGCCAAAGCTGATGTCTTCGGGCCATATTCTTCAGACTCCGGCCCATTTGCGGATAATTACATTCACACTTGGTGTGAAGGCCATGCAAATTACATTCCTATCTGGCGTGACTCCATGCAGGACGCAATGGATTATCTGGATTTGCAAACGAACATGACAACCGGCTGGCCTCAACCTTGCGACATAAACACCGACATTTGGTATGACGTTTACGATTCGAGCGTCCTAGGGTATAACGTGCGTGGACTTTCCTTTTGCCGCATTGCGTTAACGTCTGAGGGAGTTTGTGGCTCTGCTTTGCTTGCTATGAATAGCGACCTTCTAAATACCTACATGGATCGTCGGAAGACCTCATGTCATGAAATAGGGCACACTGTTGGTCTTGCTCACTCAAGCCAGCTAACTTCAACAAGCGACTGCATGATTTCAGGAAACTACACGTTCACATTCCTAAATTCACACCACAAAGACCACATCAACTCACGATATTAAATAGGGGGAAATTTTGAAAAACAAATTCGTTACGGCGACAGTCACACTAATTTTTTTACTCGGAGGCACGGGCTGCACCCAGCAAGCTTCACTTCCAGATGCAAATCACAACGCCACAGTGCTGGCAGACCCATCGGCAAGCTCAAGAGATGTTTTGAGCATGTTCAGAGGCGCCTCTAATGATGTTGACCTGGTTGATGACCCAGACCGGCTCACAGCTGGTAACGAAGTCGTACTTCAGGGCGAAATTGTTGGTTTTACCAGAGGTCGTGAGTGGCAGTTTGGAGGGGCCGGAACCGAGCCGATGTCATCCACCGTCATGGAAGTCAGAGTTACCAAGGCATTCAAAGGCTCTGACAAAATTACCGGGGGCACCGTTTATGTAGAACACTTTCTAGCAGCAGGCGTGACTCCTGATGAGCTCAACAGTAAATTGGTGGGATACCGATGTGGGCTTTACTTGATAAAGGCGGCTGACTCGGGAGTTGCTGGCCTACTGGATGCAACCGCGGGGCGCCCCGAGGGTGAGCCTCTTTGGGTTACCGGCGCTCAAACTTTTGTTGTTCAAGATAAAACTGAGAGCGAAGTCGTTTGGCCTAGGCTCGACACAGTTCTAGCGGGAACGCTTGAGGACGCAATGCCAGGAGGCTCGCTAGCCCCTGAGAACGGCTAGAACTTCTTTATTCCCCTAGCGAACAGCCCTTAATTCGGGCAGCCTCGGCAGTTAACATCCTTGTATGAAGGCAACGCATTTGTCTTCGCTAGGAGTTTGAAATGTTCGAGAAGTTCACCGACAAAGCCCGTCGTGTAGTGGTGCTCGCCCAAGAAGAGGCGAAGATGCTCAACCACAACTACATCGGCACCGAGCACCTGTTGCTCGGTCTGATTCACGAGGGTGAAGGCGTTGCCGCCAAGGCGCTAGAGGCGCTCGGCATCAGCCTCGACGCGGTGCGCGAACAGGTTCAAGAGATCATCGGACAGGGCCAGCAGGCTCCAACTGGCCACATTCCGTTTACCCCTCGTGCCAAGAAGGTTCTCGAACTTTCGCTTCGCGAAGCCCTTCAGCTTGGCCACTCATACATCGGCACCGAACACCTTCTTCTCGGCCTCATTCGCGAAGGCGAGGGTGTCGCCGCCCAGGTTCTAACCAAGCTCGGAGCCGACACCAACCGTGTTCGCCAGCAGGTCATCCAGTTGCTCTCGGGTTTTCAGGGCAAAGAGTCGGTTCAGGTTGGTGGCGAAACCAATGCTCCTCAAAAGGGTTCACAGATTCTCGACCAGTTTGGTCGTAACCTCACTCAGGCTGCAGCCGATGGCAAG
This sequence comes from Micrococcales bacterium, assembly GCA_947448975.1. GTDB lineage: Bacteria > Actinomycetota > Actinomycetes > Actinomycetales > Microbacteriaceae > Rhodoluna. Next base: position 4,646 of record CANFPR010000053.1, read on the forward strand.
CTAGACCCAGTTATCGGGCGCGAGCGCGAGATTGAGCGCGTGATGCAGATTCTTTCGCGTCGCTCAAAGAACAACCCTGTGCTCATCGGTGAGCCTGGCGTTGGTAAGACTGCGGTTGTCGAAGGCTTGGCTCAGGCAATTGTTAACGGCAACGTGCCTGAGACCCTAAAGGGCAAGCAGGTTTACACCCTCGACATGGGTTCGCTCATCGCCGGTTCGCGTTACCGCGGAGACTTCGAAGAGCGCCTCAAGAAGGTGACCAAGGAGATTCGCACCCGCGGCGACATCATTACCTTCATCGACGAAATTCACACCCTGGTTGGCGCTGGCGCTGCCGAAGGTGCCATCGACGCAGCTTCGATCTTGAAACCTTTGCTCGCTCGCGGTGAACTGCAGACCATCGGTGCGACCACCCTCGACGAATACCGCAAGCACTTCGAAAAGGATGCCGCGCTAGCCCGCCGCTTTCAGTCGGTAAACGTGAACGAACCGACCCTGCCAATGGCCATCAACATCTTGAAGGGTCTTCGCGACCGCTACGAGGCTCACCACAAGGTGACCATCACCGACCAAGCCGTGGTTTCGGCGGTCACCCTAGCCGACCGCTACATTACCGACCGCTTCTTGCCAGACAAGGCCATCGACCTTATCGACGAAGCCGGTGCGCGTCTACGCCTTTCGATTTTGTCTTCGCCGCCAGAACTTCGTGAACTCGAAGAGAAGATCGTTGCGGTTCGCGTAGAAAAAGAGAAGGCAATCGAAGGCCAAGACTTCGAGCTTGCCGCCTCTAAGCGCGACGAAGAGAAGAAGTTGAACGCCGAGCGTGTTCGCCTCGAGAAGACTTTCCGCAATGGCAACGTTGCAGCCCAAGGCACCGTCGACGAAGGTTTGATCGCCGAAGTTCTGTCGCAGTCAACTGGTATTCCGGTATTCAAGATTTCAGAAGAAGAGAGCACCAAGCTCATCTACATGGAAGACGAGCTGCACCAGCGCGTAATTGGCCAGGATGAAGCCATCCGAGCAATTTCGAAGTCGATTCGCCGCCAGCGTGCAGGCCTAAAAGATCCGAACCGCCCTTCTGGCTCGTTCATCTTCGCCGGCCCAACCGGTGTTGGTAAAACCGAGCTTGCCAAGGCGCTTGCCGAGTTCTTGTTTGACGACGAAGGCGCGCTCATCTCGCTAGACATGTCTGAATACGGCGAGAAGCACACCGTTAGCCGTTTGTTCGGTGCCCCTCCGGGCTTCGTTGGCTTTGAAGAAGGTGGCCAGCTAACCGAGAAGGTTCGCCGCAAGCCGTTCTCTGTGGTGCTGTTCGACGAAATTGAGAAGGCTCACCCAGACATCTTCAACTCGCTGTTGCAGATTCTCGAAGAGGGTCGTCTAACCGATGGCCAGGGCCGAGTTGTCGACTTTAAGAACACCGTGATCATCATGACCACCAACCTCGGAACCCGCGACATCGCTCGCGGAACCATGGGCTTCTCGCTCGAGGGTGACGACGGTAACGACTACGACCGC
>CANFPR010000054.1 GCA_947448975.1 Micrococcales bacterium
ACGGCAGCACTGAAATCATTTTTGGCTGACTTCACAAGGTCGTTGCAGGTTTGGAGTATCGAGGCATGCGCGTCGTTCCAAGCGCCGTTTACTTTTTTCCAATCCCCCAAAGCGAGTTTGAACTCATTGAGAGCCTTCTTAAAGTTTGTGCTTGGCTTGCGCGAGGCCCACTTGGTTTTGAAACTGTCGTTGAGCTTATGAAAGCGATCAATCTTTTTGGAGTCAGTTGAGCTGGCTGAATCGGACGAGCTTGGATTAGATGCGACTACCTGCGTCTCTGCATTCGCAGAAAGGGCTGCTAGGGGAGAAATAGCCAAGCACGCAGCTAGTGACAGTGTCAAAGTGGCTCTAGGGCTTGGCTTCATTCGATCTTCTTTCGTTAACAACCTACCCACTTATTTTGGTAGCCGATCTTGTGAATTTTGTGTGAAGCGGATTGGCAAGTTTAAAGATTAGATGGCAGACATCTGTGCAACGCTAACCTAAATCTATGCCAGCTTCAGACCTAGAACGCTCAGCCAAGATTCTTGTAGTCGATGACGAGAACACCCTGCGCGAAATGCTCGCTGATGCTCTCAGAATCGCTGGATTTGCCACTTGCGAAGCTCCCGATGCCGATGAAGCAATGAAATCGGTGCGCAAAGAGAGCCCCGATCTAGTCATTTGTGACATCAACATGCCTGGTCAGTCTGGGTACGAATTCCTAGAGACGCTGCGGGCAAGCGGCGACGAAACACCGGTGATTTTGCTCACCGCACGCAACGAGAGATCTGACATCACACAAGGGCTCAAGTTGGGCGCAGACGACTATCTCACCAAGCCATTTGGCCTAGAAGAGTTGATGCTCAGGGTCAAGGCGATTTTGAGGCGCACCCTCAAGCAGGAATCGGGTGATGCCTTAGTTTGTGGTTCGGTTCGAATGCTTGATGACTACCATCAGGTAACTGTTGATGAAGTCGAAATCGATCTCTCGCCAACCGAATATCACTTGCTGCAGACTTTGATGCTCAATAAAAATAAAGTGCTTTCTCGCAGATACTTGTTGCGAGAAGTTTGGGGCATAGATTTTGACACCGAGTCAAATGTGGTTGATACCTACATCTCGTATCTGAGGCGCAAACTCCAAGCTCAACAATTCGAAGGCATTCGCACTGTTCGCGGAGTAGGTTTTCAAATTTCGGACAGACCATGAGGCTGAGCACCAGGGTTGCAGTTGGTGCTGCAGCCGTCGCTGTTTGTTCAAGCGCCACGATTGGGTTGCTTGGTGCGTTTAGCGCTTTCAACAATGAAGTGGGTCGCTACGACCGCGTGCTCGATTCGATCTCGGTAGATACATCCAAGGTGACATCAGACAAGATACTGGCCGCCATCGAATTCGCTACCGACCGAACCTACTCGGTGAATGTCACGCTTCTCGATACCAACGGAAAGCTCAGCGCTTTGACGTCGTCGGCATCAACTCTTGGGGCCGCACCAACACCGCAGCAGATTCGCCTTGCCGAGTCGTTAGGGGTTTCGGTAACTGGCGAACAAAACTATCGTTTTCGTTCGGTGCCGGTAGATACCGGAGACTTCATTCTCTTGAGCATCCCCATGGATGACGCGAACCACGCGCTGGCCAACAATCTGTGGCTCCTATTCTGGTTCACCGTGGGCACCGGCGCTTCGGCGACCGGCATCATCTTGATTCTGGTGAAACGCGACCTGAAGGCAATTGAGACTCTTGCGCGAAGCGCCGAGGAGATTGCCGCTGGCACCGACATCGCTCTCCACTCGCCACCGACTTCGGCCGAAGTTCTGCAGCTCACTCGGGCAATAAAAGTTATGGTGCAAAACCTCAACCGATCAATCTCGGTTGAAAAGAACGCACGCGATTCAATGCAGCAGTTTATGGGCGATGCCTCTCACGAGCTCAGAACGCCGTTAACGGTAATCAAGGGTTACGCCGACTTGCTCGCCACTAAGGGAGTTGAGGATAAAGCCTTTAAGGCAAAAGCGTTGGAAAGAATCTCGGGCGAAGTCAACCGCATGGACAAACTCATTTCTGACTTGCTCTTGCTTGCGAAGCTTGGCGACGTGCAAGGTTTTGAGGAGCGCACGATGTCTGACGTAAATTTCAGCTCGCTTCTTAAGCAGCAAGTTGATGACTTCAAAGAACTAGAGCCTGCGCGTGCAGTCGCCTTCACCCTGGTGCGCAACTTGCACATTTGGGGTAACGCCGAACTACTTCAACAACTGCTTGGCAACATCTTTTCGAATCTGAGCCGTCACACACCTTCTGATAGTCGGGTGACAGTGAGTTTGATTCTCGACAACCCTGAGACAGCACTGCTAACCGTCGACGACAGCGGGCCCGGACTGCCTGATTCGTTGTACACGCTAGGTATCGACAGCTTTGTACGCTTCGACCCTTTTGCCGACCGTCAACAAGGCACGCACGGGCTGGGCATGACCATCATGCGCACCATTGCCGCAAAGCACGGCGGCACCTTCTTTTTGCTCAAAAGCCCACTTGGTGGCTTGCGTCTAGAACTGCGATTGCCGCTCACAGCAAAAGCAAGTCACAACATCTAGTTAAACAAAAGTTGGGCCCGGACGAATCCGGACCCAACTTTTTGGTTTAAGAAGTTATTACTTCTTGGCGCCGATTCCCTTTAGAACGATGACCAACACTGCAGTTACAACAGAACCAACAACAAGGGCTCCGAAGAATGCTAGTGGGTTACCGATTAGAGGAAGAACCCAGATGCCACCGTGAGGTGCAAGCGAACCTGCACCGAATACACCAACGAGTGCACCGGTAACAGCCGAACCAGCCATGATCGAAGGGATCACGCGTAGTGGGTCAGCGGCAGCGAATGGGATTGCACCTTCAGAAATGAACGATGCGCCAAGTAGCCAAGCAGCCTTACCGTTTTCGACTTCGCTCTCCGAGAAGAGGTTCTTGCGAAGAACGGTTGCGAGTGCCATACCAATTGGTGGAACCATACCGGCAGCCATAACGATTGCCATGATTACGGCAGGCTTGTCAGATACGGTGCTTGCGTTAGCAAGACCGGTGGTAGCGAAGACGTAAGCAACCTTGTTAACAGGGCCACCCATGTCGAATGCCATCATCAGACCGAGGATGATACCTACTACTGCTAGTGAGGCACCGCTCTGAGCTGCGAGGAACGAGGTTAGGCCGTCGTTTAGAGCCTTGATAGGTCCGCCAAGAAGCAGAACCATTACGAAGCCAACAACGAGCGAAGCGATAACCGGGATCACGATTACAGGCATAACTGGACGGAACCAGTTTGGAACCTTCCAACCCGAGATCCACTTAGCTACGTAACCTGCAAGCAGACCACCAGCAATAGCGCCAAGGAATCCTGCGCCGGTGCCTAGAGGGTTGCCATCGGTTCCAACTGCTACAGCACCAGCAACGAATCCAGGTGCGATACCAGGACGGTCGGCGATTGCGTAAGCGATGAACGCTGCCAAAACTGGAACGAAGAAAGCAAACGCTGCTTTACCTAGCCAGAAAATAACAAACGCCCAGTTCTTGATGTCAAGTGCGTTGAACGAACCAGAGGTGAAGTTCATCTCTGCTGCGTCGTATGCGTGGTAGCCACCGAGCATGAAGCCCAGGGCAATGAGAATACCGCCCGCTGCAACGAGTGGAATCATGTAGGACACACCGGTCATCAAATATTGACGAAGGCGTGCTCCTGCGCTAACTGTGTTCACTATGAGCCTCCTATTGCTCTTAGTTGAGGAGCTGGACTGGCAAGGCGCCAGCCAACATTATTTTTTACCGAAGAGGTTTCCGAAGAAACTCTTCTTTTCTCCCCCGTCACCTTCCGACGACTTTGGTGCGGATGCAGCCGGAGCGGCAGCCTCACCAACTCGAGGGGCAGTACCGTTGGAAACTTGTTCGATCAGGTTGTTGATCAAGTCGACTGAGCCACGAAGTGCCTTAGCGACGGGAACCTGAACATAAGGCTTGCCGGCAAAGCGGTCTTTGCCACCAACCTCTAGGTCTACGCAGAAGATTGCGAAGTCAGCGCCGTCGATCCATTCCTGAGATACACGCTGTGCTCCACCCGAACCCTGGGTCTCAACTTTGATTTCGTGGCCGAGTTCTTTGGCTGCGCGCTCAAGAGCTTCGGCGGCCATGTAGGTGTGTGCGATGCCGGTGATGCATGCGGTAACTGCAACGATTTTCATTAGTCTTGGACCTCTCTGGTCAGGGTTGCGGCGAGTTCGGCCGGGTCGGTTTCTGCGCGGAGTTGGTCGCAGAATTCGTCGTGCATGATCTTGCGAGCAAGCTTGGACAAAATCTGTAGGTGAGCACCTTCGCTGCTGGCAGGTGCGGCAATCAAAAAGATGAGGTTCGACTTTCCGTCTTCGGCACCGAAGTCGACGCCGGCTGGGCTAACGCCAACAGCAACCGATGGAACCGAAACGAAATTGCTCTGAGCGTGAGGGATGGCGATGCCACCTTCGATACCGGTTGGAAAGTGTTCTTCGCGAGCAGCGACAGCGGCGAGGTAATCCTCGATGTTGGTGAGTCGGTTTGCTTGAACCAAACGTTCGGCGAGCTGGCGACAAGCGTCGGCTTTGTCGGTGGCCTCGAGGCCGATGATTACGATCTCGTCGATCGTTATTGCTTGGGTCATACTGTTGCTACTTTCTCTGTCGTCGACTCAGGGTCATCGACCACATTACCGACAAGTCTGGCGTAGAGGTTGAAGGTTTGACGGTAAATTCGCAAACGCTTACATTACATTTTGGTCTCAATGTTATCGCTAACAAAATGCACTTCCGCTCGGTTTTCAGGGACACTTTTCGGCTAACCTAGTGAAAGTAAGTTTGCAAACCGTTTAGAGATTGGTAAGAAATGGCATACCAAGCAGAGGTTGAAGTACTCGACCCAATCGGCCTCCACGCCCGACCAGCTGGTCAAATTGTGAAGTTTGTTAAAGAAGCCGGGCTCGACGTAAAGATCGGCCCGAGCGAAACCGAACTCGTCGCCGGTAACTCGGCTCTGCGCCTGATGGCCATGAAAGCCAGCACCGGCAGCAAGCTAGTGGTAATCGTTGACAGCGTCGACGACGCGCAAGCCGCGGCAGTGGTAGCGCAGATTCAAGAATTTCTAAAGGGCTAGCAACAGTGCCGCTTGCTAAGGGTGCGATCCTCAAGGGTCTCGGCGTTGGTTTGAACTCCGCCGTAGGAACGGTCTGGCGCGTTGCGCCCCATGCATCCTTGCCAACCTGGAGCAAGACAAACAACGGCGCAGCTGTCGAAGCCGAAGCACTTCGCGGCTCAATCGCCGCAGTGGCTGCCGACCTCGACCGCCTCGGCGAAAAGGCCGGCGGAACCAGCGCTGAAATTTTTGAAGCCCTCAAGTTTCTTCTCGAAGACGACGAGCTCTTCGAAGTTTCAGAAGGCCACCTAGCCGACGGATGGTCGGCAGCGGCTGCCTACGGAATGGGCGTAAACGAATTCGCCGAGCTGCTCGGAGGCGACCCAACTTTTGCCGAGCGCGTTGCCGATTTGCAAGACCTGTCTAAGCGCGTGCAGGCACACCTCGCCGGTATCGAACTTTCGCTAAACCTGCCCGAAACCGGTGAACTCATTTTGGTTGGCGACGACTTCTCACCTGCCGACACCGCCCAGTTCACCCCGGCTGTAATCGGTGTCATCACCACCAAGGGCGGGCCAACCTCACACACTTCGATCATCTGCCGTTCGCGCAGCATTCCAGCCGTGGTTTCTTGCCACGACGCCGACGCTCTAGAAAACGGCGACCTAGTTTTGGTTGACCCCGTAGGCGACCGCGCCATTGTTGGTGGCGACGTGAGTCTGGCCACCAAGTCGATTCAGTTTGTTGCGGTGAGCGAAGAGCCGATTATCCCGGTGCGTTCAAACATCGGAACCCGCACCGACGCCGAAGCCGCCGCCAAAACCGGTGCCGATGGCGTTGGGCTATTTAGAACCGAACTTCTATATCTGAGCGAAAAGACCCAACCGAGCGTTGAGCAGCAGACCGCCGCTTACAGCGAGATTCTTGCCGCCGCTCCAGCCGGCCCAATCGTGGTTCGCACCATCGACGCCGGCAGCGACAAGCCCGTGCCGTTTCTCAACATGGGCGAAGAAGAAAACCCTTCGCTC
>CANFPR010000055.1 GCA_947448975.1 Micrococcales bacterium
CGAGTGCCTTCGTTGTAGTAATCGGTGTTGATGTAGGCAATCGCCGAGGCATCCGAGGCGAGCTTGTATTGCGAAGACGAGTCGCCTGCGCGGTTAGACGGCGCGGCCCAGTCGACCTTGCTGAGGGTACCTTTAGCCCACATCACTCGAGTGGGTAGACCTCCATTGTTGGCAACACCGGGATTGAAGTCAGCCTTTCCGAGTTCTACCCCGTAATCGAGAATGTCTACCGTTCGTGAGGTTGCATTGGTAAGCGGAGTAGTAGAGGCGCAGCCGTAATCGGCAAAGGCGGCCATCGGAACAGCGAGTGCACCAACTAAGCCAGCAACAATAACGCTGGCGAAAGCGCGGCGGGAACGAATGTTCATCACTCTTAGGCTATTGCAATGGCATAACCCAAAAGCCAGAAATCTCGCCTAGTTTGCTGTGAAAATACAGGCAATCTGTCGGTTTTTAGTCGGTTAGGCTTTTCGTAGATTCGGCGAAGAATGAAAGGCAATTGTGACCGCTGCACCCAACATGCACTCCATAACTGCCGATAGCGAAAAGCTCCGCGAGGCTATTCTCGATTACGCCCGAACCCGCATGTCTTACGACGCCGTGCCGCTCGATGCACCGGCAACTCTCGAGTACTTGCAAACCCACGCCTCCAACACCGTAAACGAAGCAGGCTTAGGCGGCGATGCCGCGTTGGCCGTTTTTACCGATGTTCTCGCTCCAGCTTGCCTCTCGACCGATCATCCCGGCTATGTGTCTTTCATACCAACCGCGCCTACCGCCGCCGCCACCGCGTTTGACCTGGTGGTATCGGCCTCGTCGATCTACGGCGGGTCTTGGATGGAAGGTGCTGGTGCTGTCTTTGCTGAAAACGAAGTTTTGGCTTGGCTCGCCGCTGAGGTTGGACTACCAGATTCGGCCGGTGGCGTGTTTGTTCAAGGCGGAACTCTAGGAAATCTGTCGGCTCTGGTTGCTGCCCGCCACACGGCTCAGGAGGCGCTGTCGGCCGCCGGTAAGCCACGCCCGGCTCGCTGGAAGTTTGTTTGTTCGGCCGAAGCGCACTCATCGCTAAAAGCGGCAGCCAACGTGATGGATGTCGACATCGTCAAAGCTTCGGTGGGAGCCGATGGGCGCTTGACCGGAGCCGCGGTTGAGCAAGCGCTAGGCGAGGCCGGCGAGGGTGTTTTCGCCGTAGTGGCAACCGCGGGTACGACGAACTTCGGAATCGTCGATCGTCTTCGCGAGGTTGGCGACGTAGCCAAGGCTCATGGGCTTTGGTACCACATCGATGGAGCGTACGGCTTAGCCGCGATTCTCGCTCCTGAAACCCGCGCCCTGTTCGACGGCACAGAACTTGCCGACTCGTTCATCGTTGACCCTCACAAGTGGCTTTATGCCCCGTTCGACGCTTGCGCTCTGGTCTACAGAGTTCCCGAGCTAGCCAAGGCCGCGCACGCGCAGCACGGCGAGTACCTAGACACGCTCACCGACTCTGGCGAATGGAACCCGAGCGATTACGCATACAACCTCACCCGTCGAGTACGTGGGCTTCCGCTTTGGTTCTCACTCGCAACCTACGGTGTCGGTGCTTATCGTGAGGCGATCGCGCAGAACATCCGAGTGACGCACGAAATTGCCGACATCATTCGTGCCAACGAAAACCTGCGCCTCGTTCGAGAACCTGAACTCAGCGTGGTGGTATTCGAACGCGAAGGTTGGCAACTGCCCGACTACGAGACATGGAGCCAACGGCTTTTGGAGTCTGGACTCGGGCTCGTGGTGCCTTCTTCGCACCAGGGCCGCCCCAACACCCGCTTTGCAATCATCAACCCCGACACCACCACCGAGCTGCTGGTGAAGATTCTCGATTCGATGGAGCAGTAATGAAAATCACCATTGCACCAAAACTCGACTCGCTTTCGCGCGTTAAACCAGCAACCCGAGACCCATACCGCGTTGCGCTGGTGCAAACCCGCTGGCACGAATCAACCGATGAGCATCTGAGCGTTCTCAACCGTGGCATTGAACTTGCCGCAGAAGCCGGGGCTAAGGCGGTTTTTCTACCCGAACTCACGCTAAGTCGCTACCCCGCCGATCAGTTGCCCGCTGGTGTTCCAAACCAGCTCGCCGAGCCGCTTCTAACCGGCCCAACCTTTGCGTTCGCGACATCCGCGGCAAAAAAGTTTGGCGTCGTCGTTCATGCATCGCTTTATGAGTTTCACGATTTTGCCGATGGCCGGGCTTTGAACACCGCCATCATGGTGTCGCCCGCTGGCGAACTTCTGGCCCGAACCCCAAAGTTGCACATTCCCGTGACTGCCGGATACTACGAAGACAAATACTTTCAACCGGGCCCAGCCGATGGCGAGCCGTATCCGGTTTATTCACTCGAGCACGGCAACGCCTCGGCAAGTATTGGGCTGCCAACCTGCTGGGATGAATGGTTTCCGGAGGTCGCCCGCAACTACTCGTTGCGCGGTGCCGAGATTTTGGTTTACCCAACCGCAATCGGCTCCGAACCTGACCACCCCGACTTCGATACTCAGCCACTTTGGCAGCAGGTAATTGTTGGCAATGGAATTGCTAACGGCACATTCATGGTGGTTCCCAACCGCTACGGAAACGAAGGTGCGCTCAACTTCTACGGTTCAAGCTTTATTAGCGACCCATACGGACGGGTGCTTGCACAGGCCGGCAGAGATACAGACGAAACGCTCGTTGCCGACCTCGACCTCGATCAACGTCGCGATTGGCTCGATCTCTTTCCGTTCTTGGCCACGCGTCGCCCAGACACCTACTCTGCGCTCACCGAACCAGTGCGAAACCCTCGACAAGCAAACGGCGATTCGGCCAGCGGTGCAATCGCGGGTGTTCGATGAGTTTTGTGATGCCAGCAGAGTGGCAACCGCACGAGCGCACCTGGATGGCCTGGATGGAAGAAGACTATTCAAAAGACAGCACACCCGAATCGGCCGAAGCGATGCACCGAGCCTGGGCGAAAGTAGCTAACACCATTGTTGACTTCGAGTCGGTGACCATGTTGGTTAGCGCTGCGCACGAAGCCGAAGCCAGAGCGTATCTAGACCCTCGAGTCGAAACGCTGATCGCCGATATCGATGACGGCTGGATGCGCGACAGCGGACCCACCTTCGTGAAAGAAGGCGACCAACTAGCTGCGGTCGACTGGATCTTCAACGGATGGGGCAATCAAGGAAACTGGGCGAGCTGGGAGAACGACGATGCGGTTGCATCGCTTGTCGCCCGCCAAGTCGGCGTACCAAGTTTTAGATCGACGATGGTGAATGAGGGTGGCGGCATCCATGTAAATGGCGCGGGTGCGGTGTTACTCACCGAAACCGTTCAGCTCGGCGAGGGTCGCAATCCAGGATGGACACGCTCAGAGGTTGAAGCCGAAATTCATGCCAAGCTTGGCACCAACAAAGCCATCTGGATTCGCCGTGGACTAACCCGCGACTACGAAGACTTTGGCACCCAAGGCCACGTTGATATCGTTGCCTGTTTTGCCAACGAAAACACGATTTTGTTTCACGACCAGCAAAACGCAGACCACCCCGACTTTTCGGTGAGCCACGAGGTGAAGCGCACGCTCGAAGAGATCGGCGGTTTCAAACTGGTGGGTGTGCCCGCACCGACGGTGCTGCGCGACACTCACGGAGTGGTCGACTACTCATACATAAACCACTACATCTGCAACGGAGCCGTTATTCTCTGTGCGTTCGACGACCCAAACGATGCGGTTGCGAAGGCGATTCTCGAAGAGGTTTACCCCGGCCGCGAGGTTATTCTTGTCGATGCCCTTGAGCTTTTCGCCCGCGGTGGCGGAATCCACTGCATCACTCAACAACAGCCCAAGTAGCCGCATCCTCAGGTAACCTTGAACGGTGTCTAAAGTCTTAGCTTCTCTTCCAGTCGGCGAAAAAGTCGGCATTGCGTTTTCTGGTGGTCTCGATACCTCGGTTGCTGTTGCGTGGATGCGCGAAAAAGGCGCTGTTCCATACGCCTACACCGCAAACCTCGGTCAGTACGACGAAGACGACATCGATTCGATTCCCGAGCGCGCCACCCTATACGGTGCTGAGGCTGGTCGACTCGTCGACTGCCGCGAATCACTGGCCGAAGAGGGACTAGCAGCGATTGCCTGCGGAGCTTTTCACATTCGCACCGGCGGCAAGGTTTACTTCAACACCACTCCCCTTGGCCGTGTAGTAACCGGCACTCTTCTAGTTCGCGCCATGCATCAAGACGGCGTTGAAATCTGGGGCGATGGTTCAACCTACAAGGGCAACGACATCGAGCGCTTCTACCGCTACGGGCTTCTAGCAAACCCGAACCTGCGCGTCTACAAGCCTTGGCTCGATCAAACCTTCGTCGATGAACTCGGTGGCCGTCACGAAATGTCGGAATGGTTGACCGCACGCGACCTGCCTTACCGCGCATCCAAAGAAAAGGCTTACTCAACCGACGCCAACATGCTCGGCGCAACCCACGAAGCTAAATCTCTAGAAAACCTCGACACTTCTTACGAAATCGTCGAGCCAATCATGGGTGTCAAATTCTGGGATGCATCGGTGAACATTGAAACCGAAGACGTAACCGTCACCTTTGTGCAGGGTCGCCCAACCGCAATCAACGGCAAAACCTTCACCTCGGCTGCCGACGTGATTTTTGCGGCGAATGAAATTGGCGGTCGTCACGGTATAGGCATGTCAGACCAAATCGAAAACCGCATCATCGAAGCGAAGAGCCGCGGAATCTACGAAGCCCCCGGTATGGCACTGATTCACATTGCCTACGAGCGCCTGCTTTCTGCAATCCACAACGAAGACACCATCGCGCAGTACCACGCCGAGGGTCGTCGAATGGGTCGCCTACTTTACGAAGGTCGCTGGCTCGACCCGCAAACCCTCATGCTGCGCGAAGCGCTCACCAAGTGGGTTGCCTCTGCAGTCAATGGTTCGGTTACTTTGCGCCTTCGCCGCGGCGACGATTACACTATCGTCAACACCGAGGGTGAGGGCTTCAGCTACCACCCAGAGAAGTTGTCGATGGAGCGCACCGAAGACGCCGCGTTTGGCCCGGCCGACAGAATCGGTCAGTTGACCATGCGTAATCTCGACATTCAAGACACCCGAACCAAACTCGATCTGTACCGCAAACAGGGTCAGATTGAGGGCGGCCAGTTCGAGCTCACCTAAAAATTTAGAAACTTTCAAAGCGCCGGCAACCTGAGGTTGTCGGCGTTTTGCTAATTGCGCTTCTCGGTTGAAGTAAGTCGCTGTGCGAAATAGATGGGCAAGACCGAGATGACGACCACAACCACAGCAACAACGTCAACGACCGGTGCCTTACCGGGCCTAAACATGTTGTTCAGAATCCAAATCGGCAAAGTCTCAACTCCGCCACCGGCGGTAAAAGTGGTGACAATGATTTCATCGAAGCTGAGCGCAAAGGCTAAGAGCGCTCCCGCAACGAGTGCAGATGCCATTTGAGGCAGAGTCACAAGCCTGAAGGTGGTCCAGATGCCGGCTCCCAGGTCGGCACTCGCCTCTTCCATGTTTTTGTTCATGCGGTTTAGTCGGGCTAGGGCGTTGTTGTAAACGGTGACGATGCAGAAGGTAGCGTGAGCGATGATCAGGGTAGCAATGGTCAGTTGCACGCCAAGCAGCGTTCTAAACGCGTTGTTCAGGGCGATACCGGTGACAATGCCGGGCAGCGCGATCGGCAAAATAACCATCAGCGAAACCGGCTGCTTACCAAAGAACTTGTAACGAGACATCGCCAGGGCCAA